>NZ_JACSWB010000172.1 GCF_016888135.1 Leptolyngbya sp. CCY15150 | reverse complement strand
CAAGCCCTAGACATTAAACCCGACTTCCACGAAGCGCTCACCAACAAAGGAGGTGCGCTAATTAACTTAGGACGCTACGAAGAGGCGCTCGTCGCCTATGATCAAGCCCTAGTCATTAAACCCGACTTCTGTCTAGCCCTCTTAGTCAAGGGGCTTGCGCTAGATGAACTAGGGTACTATGAAGAAGCGATTGCTGCCTACGACCTCGCCCTTGACATTAAACCCGACTACCAAGCAGCGCTCAACAACAAAGGGATTGCGCTAGGTAATTTAGGACGCTATGAGGAAGCGATTGCTGTCTATGACCAAGCAATCAATATTCAACCCACTGTCCCCAACCCTTATCACGGTAAAGCTTGCTGTTACGGACTTCAGGGCGATGTAGAGCAAGCGCTGATCTGGCTCCAGAAAGCGATTGGCTTAGCGCCTGAGAAGTATCGCGAGATGGCAAAAACCGATCGCGACTTTGATGCTGTTCGGGACGATCCACGGTTTCAGGCAATGCTGACAGACTAGATGATCCCCAACGCGTTGAAAACGTCGGGGATCGACAGGATCGCCCCAAGAGATGCCTAAGCCATCACCTTAATTTGATCATTCTCCACCATCACCGTCAGAGGACGCAGTGCTTCCGTGGCAGGGCCCTGTTGAATGCTGCCATCCAGGGCAAAGCGAGACTGATGGCAAGGGCAAAGAAACTCACTACTATCCGCCTGCCATTCCACCGTACAGTCTCGGTGATTACAGTTCGCCGTCAGCGCCAGCACCGCCGTCGCATCAGCCGGATCCCGCACCACAATCACCTTCTGAGGGCTTTCAATCAACAAACTGCCCTTGCTATCCAAATCACTCAAACTACCCACATCAATCGACTGGGGTTCATCCGTCGCATCAGCCGTATCATTCGAGCCAGAAGGGCTACAGGCAGCGATCGCAATTGGCAAGAAGGTAGCCAAACCGCCCACGCCAGCCCAGGATAAAAAGTCGCGTCGATTCATATAATTTTCATCCAGAAGGAATCTAAGCCCTACCTTAGCGCAGGCACCTAGGGAGTTGCCTAGAGTAGTTGTTCAACCGTCGTCCCCAAACCAGCTATCATAGCGGTTGTGATAGCGGCTAAAGAGTAGCGTCTGAAACTATGGGCAGACAACGTTCCCTTCTGGGGATAATTTTAATACTGGCGATCGCAGCAGCCGTGGTAATTGTACAATTCCCGGTGCGGCTGGGGTTAGACCTGCAAGGCGGTTCGCAGTTGACCCTGCGATTGCAAACAACCGATGAAGTACCGGAAATTACGCCTGAGAAGCTGGAGGCGGTGCGCGATGTCGTCAGCCGCCGGGTGAATGAACTCGGGGTGTCGGAATCGGTGGTGCAAACTGCCGGTGAGGGGCAGCTCTTGGTGCAGTTGCCGGGGGTGAGCGATCCGGAAGAAGCAGAACGAGTCTTGCAGGGCACGGCCCAGCTCGATTTCCGTGGACAACAGCCCAATACCACCGCCCAAACCCTCAGTCGGTTTTTGCTGGAGCGGGAGCAGTTGCAAACGGAGCTAGACCTGCTGCAGGTGGATGCGGCAGCCAATGCGGAAGCCATTGAGGATGCCAGAACAGCCCTCGACAATAATCAAGAAGCGATCGCCACCCTGTTTGAACGAACGGGTCTAACGGGCGATCGCTTGCAGGATGCCTACGCGGCTCCCATTGCCGGCGACTCCTGGGAAGTGGTGCTGGTGTTCAACACCGAAGGCGGCAACCAGTTTGCTGAGCTTACTGCTGGCGTTGCTGGAACAGGCCGCACCCTAGGCATTTTCCTCGATGATGAATTGATCAGCGCGCCCCAAGTGAATGCCCGCTATGCCGAAGGCGGCATCACCGGCGGGCGGGCCAGCATTTCCGGCGGCTTCAACGCCCAGCGGGCCAGTGAACTAGCCGTGCAACTGCGGGGTGGAGCCTTGCCCGTACCCGTAGAAGTGGTGGAAAACCGCACCGTCGGCGCAACCCTAGGACGGGATAGCATCCAGCGCAGTATCTACGCTGGCATCGGCGGCCTGCTGTTTGTACTGGTCTTCATGGTGGCCTACTACCGCTTGCCGGGAGCCATTGCCGACATTGCCCTCGTGGTCTATTCGCTGCTCACCTTTGCCATCTTTAGCATCCTGGGGGTCACCATCACCCTACCGGGGATTGCTGGCTTCATCCTCAGCATTGGCATGGCAGTAGACGCCAACGTCCTGATTTTTGAACGCACCCGCGAAGAATTGCGATCGGGTAAAACCCTCTATCGCTCCGTGGAATCGGGCTTTTATCGCGCCTTTTCCAGCATCCTCGACAGCAACGTGACCACCCTGATTGCCTGTGGAGCCCTGTTTTGGCTAGGTACAGGCTTTGTGAAAGGGTTTGCCTTCACCCTCGGCATTGGGGTGCTGGTGAGTATGTTTACAGCCCTCACCTGTAGCCGTACCCTACTCCTAGTAGCTCTGAGCCTGCCGCAATTCCGCAAGCCAGAGCTGTTTTGCCCTAACCTTAGCCCCTCCACTCAACCTCAGACCAAGACGACCCCATGAAACTCAACGTCATTCGACAGCGATCGCTCTGGTGGAGCCTTTCGTTGATCCTGATTCTCAGCGGCCTGATTGCCATGCTCATCTCCTGGCAAAACATCGGCGCTCCGCTCCGTCCCAGCATCGACTTTGTCGGCGGCACCCGGCTACAGCTTCAGCGAGACTGCACAACCGCAGATTGCGATCGCCCCATCGATTTGGAAGTTGTGCGCAACGTCTTGTCTGAGAAAAATCTCCTGGGCAGTAGTCTACAGTTGGTGGGCGATGAAGGACAGGCGGTATCGATCCGTACCTCTGTCCTTGATGTCGATGCCCGCACCGAGCTGCAGGCCTCATTAGAAGAAGCGATCGGCCCCCTCGATGCCGAAGGCACCCAGATTGACACCGTGGGGCCGGTGATCGGTCAACAGATTTTTTCATCGGGGCTGCTGGCGCTGCTCGTCGCCTTTGCTGGCATCACCGTCTACCTGAGCATTCGCTTTAAGCCAGACTACGCTACCTTCGCCCTCATTGCCCTGCTCCATGATGTTCTGGTCACCCTAGGCATTTTCGCCATCCTAGGGCTGGTGCTGGGGGTAGAGGTCGATAGCCTGTTTATTGTGGCGCTGCTGACCATTGTGGGCTTCTCCGTCAACGATACGGTGGTGATCTACGATCGCATTCGGGAAACCAGCACCTACCACAGCGATCGCTCCATCGACGACATCGTAGACGACGCGGTGAACCAAACCCTAGCGCGATCGATCAACACCACCTTAACCACCGTGCTCACCCTCGTCGCCATCTTCCTGTTTGGCGGTGAGACCCTAAAATACTTCGCCCTAGCCTTGATTATTGGCTTCCTGACCGGTGCCTATTCCAGCATCTTTATCGCCAGCACCTTGCTAGCATGGTGGAGAGAGCGATCGGAACAGCCCTTGACCAGTCAGCCCAGCACCTACGTCGATGCTACGGTGGCTGATGTCCCTCAGGATCAGCTACCCGCTCAAGCCGTTGATCAACCCATTGATCAACCCGCTACCGATGCATCGAAGGCAGCCCCACCCGAGATCATCGACGCTGAGTTCGAAAATCCTGGTTAACAGCCGGTGAATCCCTTCATTAGCCCCTCGTATCGCCACGGAAACACCGCTCTCTCAGGGGCGATCGCCTGTACTAGCAGGATATTAGGCGGAAATGCTATGGTTTGCCTGGCTGATCGTCTGCCATCGTGCATCCACCTGCCATCGATGCCAGCATTCACAGTTGTACGATCCTATGGTTCACCCCGAACATCAATCCCACTCATTGGCTGATGAGATGGACAGCATAGAGAATGAAGATCCTACCTTCTTACAGCAGGTTGAGCGCCTACACCATCTAACGGTCTATAGCCGTTGGGCGGCAGTGTTAGGGCTATGGATGAGTGTGGGCCTACTCAGCCTGTGGCATGTGCGCCACGAACTAGAGCTATGGGCAGATTACTTTACCTGGGCAGCCCTGCGCTATGCGATCATTTTTAACCGCTTGCCGGCCATTGGTATAGCGACCTGCATTGGTATGACGGTCTCCGTCCTCGTCTGGCAAAGCCGCAATATCCTGTGGGGCTTGCCCAAGCTCGATCGCGATCGCCTCAAGCTGCAAGTCTGGAAAATTCGCCAGCAGGGCCCCAAACATCCCCTCTGGGCATGGATTAATCGATCGGGATAGGCACCCTCGGATCAAGCCTTAGCTATGAATCCGGGGTTCGGGGTGCAGGGTGGCCAAAAGGTCGGCTTCGATCGCCCCCAGTTCCAGTAAACGAGCCTTCACCTGCTCACGGCTAAAGCTAGTGGTCGCCAACGTCCAATAGACGCCGTAGTGGCGCGCCTCGGAGGCCATGAGACCGCGATAGAAAGCGGCCAGCTCCGGCTCTGGGCAATGGGCAGCGAGGAGACCTAAGCGTTCGTGGCTGCGGGCTTCAATCAACCCTGCAACCAACAGCGAATCCAGCAAGCGTTCAGGTTCTTGGCGACGAACGTGGGCCGTGAGTCCGGCACCGTAGGGAGGTGCAGCCAAGGGTGCCAGGGCCATACCCCGCCGTTCTAGCCACTGATTAACCTGATCAAAATGCTCCAGCTCTTCCCGAGCGATCGCTGTCAGGGTGCGCACCAGTTGGGTATGGGACGGATAGCGAAACATCAGGTTGAGGGCAACGCTAGCCGCCTTGCGTTCGCAGTGGGAATGATCCAGCAGCACCACATCGAGGTGAGCGATCGCTTGCTCAACCCAGGCTATGGAGGTGGCAGACTGCAAAAATTTAATTGGTGTTGGGGTGGTCGCGGTCACGGGTGCAGTTACAGGTACAGGTCGATCACAGATCAGTTGGTCAAAAACTAGGCTCTGTTTTAAAACCTGCTAAACCCCTTGATCTTTCGTACAAAAGAATCAGGGTTTGGGTGAGTTTTAAAACACGCCCTAGCTTGTCAGGCAACACAAGCGCTCAACGTCGCCCAATGCTCAAATCTTTAGGAGAAGAGGGTTGAGCGAAGTCGAAACCCGGCTCCTCAGCTTCATTAAATTGAGTCTATCTGACTTATTAAGGTAGACCGATTAAGGTAGACAGAGGGGATCGTCGGGGTGTTCCAACACATCTGCGATTGGTGGCGCAACACCTCGGTATCCCCCAAGCTCCCCTAATCTAGGAAGCATCAACCTCTTAAATGAGTTTGACGGCCTTGAGGGTGAGATATAGACCAAAGGCCAAGGCCAAGGCCCCCCCATAGATCAACACGTAGGCGATCGCTCCAGACATAGTGATTCCTCCATCACGCTAACAACTGCGGATCAGTCCGACTGCATCTATTGAACCATTTTGTGAAGTAGAATACAGCCCACAGACCTTGAAAACTTTGCAGCACAACCCCTCCTCCACCATGACAGCAACCTCTTTTGTGACCGTCGATCTGCCCCAACAGTCCTATCAAGTGGCGATCGCTCCCCAAGGGTTAGATCATCTCGGCCCTTGGCTTCAAGATCCAGAGATTGTGGCCAAGTCGCCAGGGAAACGTATCCTGCTGGTATCAAACCCGGCGATCTTTAAGCACTATGGCGATCGCGTCGTGGCATCCCTAGAAACGGCGGGTTTTCAGGTTGCCGTCTGCCTCCTGCCACCGGGGGAACGCTACAAAACCCTAAACTCCATCCAAAAGATCTACGATGCCGCCCTCGCCCATCACCTAGAGCGATCGTCCTGCATCGTGGCCCTTGGCGGCGGCGTGATTGGCGATATGGCAGGCTTTGCGGCGGCCACCTGGCTGCGGGGTATCGCCGTGGTGCAGGTGCCGACCTCGCTGTTGGCCATGGTCGATGCCTCCATGGGCGGCAAAACCGGGGTGAACCATCCCCAGGGCAAAAATTTGATTGGTGCGTTCCATCAACCGCGCCTGGTCTTGATCGATCCCCAAGTCCTGCGCACATTGCCAGCGCGGGAGTTTCGGGCCGGCATGGCAGAGGTGATTAAGTACGGCATTATCTGGGATGCCGACTTGTTTGAGCAGCTTGAGGCCGCCAAGCGCCTGGATCAAGTTCGTTATCTACCCGAGGAACTGCTGCATACCATTCTCACCCGCTCCTGCCAGGCCAAGGCCCATGTGGTCAGCAAGGATGAAAAAGAGGCGGGGCTGCGAGCGATTTTGAACTACGGGCACACCATTGGTCACGCCGTAGAAAGTCTGACGGGCTATAAGCTGGTCAACCACGGTGAGGCCGTGGGTATCGGCATGGTTGCCGCTGGCCATATTGCCGTGCAGCTCGGGATGTGGACTGCCGCCGAGAGCGATCGCCAAACCGCCTTGATCCAAAAAACCGGCCTGCCCACCCAACTGCCAGCCGGGATGGATTTGGACGCGATCGTCGCTGCCCTCAGTCACGATAAAAAGGTGCTCGATGGCCAAGTGCGGTTTATCTTGCCCCAGAGCATCGGCACGGCGATCGTCACCGACCAGGTACCCGCCACCGTGGTGCAGGAAGCCCTAACCGCGATCGCTTGCCAGTAGCCAAGGGGCCACTCTCACGGCACAATGAGTCATAGGACGTATGGATTACGGGAGAACTGTCATGGCGATGACCATCAACGTGCCGTCTATTATGTGCGATGCCTGTGTCAAAACCGTCACCAAGGCGATCGCCAAGCTGGACGCATCAGCCCAAGTAGATGCTGATTTAGACAACAAAAATGTGACCGTGATCACAACCTCCAGCGAAGCGGATGTGCGCCAAGCCATCACCTCGGCCGGCCATACCGTCGAGTAACGCCTACGGCATTGCTGGATAGCAGGATGAATTGCCCCCATCCCCAACCCTTCTCCCTAGGGAGAAGGGGGCTAAAACTCTTGTCCTCTCTCCTGTTGGCAGAGGGCTAGGGTGAGGGTAGATGGTGCGATTCATACCTAGATTCAGTAACGCTACGCCTACTGTTCACCATCTGCTAGAGAACCGCATGGGGATTATTTGGGAAATCGATTTTTACTCGCGCCCAGTGCTAGATGAGCGCAATAAGAAACAGTGGGAGGTGCTGATTTGCGAAAGTCCGCTACGCATTGACCAACCGCCGGATGACCTGTTTCGCTATAGCCAATTTTGTGCCAACACGGAAGTGAATTCGGTATGGCTGCGGCAGGCCTTGGAGGAAGCGATCGCCCAGGCCGCCGCTCCCCCCGACCGCATTCGCTTTTTCCGCCGCCAGATGACCAATATGATCACCAAAGCCTGTGAGGATGCTGGCATTCCGGCCTATCCCAGCCGGCGCACGGTGGCGCTCAATCAATGGCTACAGGCTCGTATGGATCAGGTCTATCCCGCCATGCCCAACTACAAGCCTAGCGCCAATCCATCGGTGAACCTAGGCGACAGTGTGCCCCAGCGCCTGCCCGATGCCTTGGTCGGCCAGCAATGGACCTTGGTCACCCTAGAAGCCAGCGCCTTTGCCGACTTTCCAGACTGGGCCGTGGATTTTGGCGAAGTTTTCTCTTTTCCATTGCTAAATCTACCCCCTGATACCCGCATTCCCGGCGTGCTGATCTTTTCACCTCGGGCCTTGCCCCTAGCCGCCTGGATGTCAGGCTTAGAACTCGCCTTCGTCAAAGCCCTGCCCAGTAAACCGCCGGTGCTGGCCCTAGAAACAGGCGCGAGTGAATCCTGGATCCTGGCCAATCTAACCACCGATACCCTGAACACTGAAGCTCAAAACTTTGAAAATGCCAAGCAAAAGGCCCAGGGCGTTCACTTTTTGGCCACCCAAACCGATGCTGATGCCGATGCCTTCACCGGATTTTGGCTGATGCAAGAACTAAATTTAGCGTAATGGGGCCAAAATCTCGGAAGATAAAGAGGTGACTCCTGTACTCACCCCACGGGACGGCGGATTGTTCTAGGAGACCCCCTCCAGACAGGTTCATCAACCCTCCGCCAGACCCAGCCCTTTGCAAGGGCTCTCGGGTGAACAACCATGGGTGACCATCATACTGTCCGATTCTGAAGCGAACGTTCTATGACCTTTGATGATGCACAGCGACAGGCAATGGCCGAGCAGCTTTTGAAACAGGCCGCCCAGGCTGGAGCCGACGCAGCGGAGGTATTTCAATCGCAGTCGCTGGCATGTCCGGTGTTTTTTGAAGCCAATCGCCTGAAGCAGTTGGAAAGCTCCCAGTCGGAAGGAACCGCCCTGCGCCTATGGAAAGAAGGGCGACCGGGGCTAGCCGTCGCCTATGGTGCTGTGGATCCTCAGGCATTAGTAGAACGGGCGATCGCGATCAGTCAACTCAATGAACCCGAAACCATCGAACTAGCTTCCCAGTCGCGGATTCGCTACCCAGACTTAGGCCAATCGGTCTCCGTAGAGCAATTAGTAGACTGGGGCAAAGAAGCGATCGCCCTCGTGCGTGACCATTCCCCCGAAACCCTCTGCTCAGCAGAATGGGACTGCGAAACCGAACTCACCCATCTGACCAATTCCGAAGGGCTAGACTGCGGCTACCTAGACACCACCCTAAGCTGTTACCTGTCCGCCGAATGGGTGCGGGGAGATGACTTCCTCAACGTGGCCGACGGGCAAACCCTCCGCGATCGCCTCAACCCCGTCGAGCTAGCCCAGCAAATTATTCAACGCCTCGACTGGGCCAACGACAATGCCGCCCTAGCCTCCGGACGCTTCCCCATCCTCTTCACCTCCAAAGCCGCCGATATGCTCTGGGGCACCCTGCAAGCGGCCATGAACGGTAAGCGCGTCATTGAACGAGCATCACCCTGGAGCGATCGCCTCGGAGAACCCGTCGTAGACCCGATCCTCACCCTATCCCAACAGCCCGATCGCGGCCCCTTTAGCTGCCCCTTTGATGACGAAGGATCACCCACCCACCCCATTACCTTCATCAAAGACGGCGTATTGCAGTTGTTTTACACCGACCGCACCATAGGACGATCGCTGAGTAGCGGCACTACGGGCAACGGCTTCCGTCCAGGGCTAGGCAGCTATCCCACCCCAGGTCTGTTCAACATCGTCATCGAGCCAGGCTTCCAGTCCTTGGATGAGATGATCGGCAACCTAGAGCATGGGCTGATTGTGGATCAGATCCTAGGCGGCGGCGCTGGCATTTCGGGTGATTTTTCCATCAATGTCGATCTAGGCTACGCCGTGCGCCAAGGGGAAATCATAGGTCGCGTGAAAGACACCATGGTGGCGGGCAATGTCTACACGGCCCTGAAGCAGGTCGTCGCCTTGGGCAGTGATGCCGCCTGGAATGGGTCGTGCTATACCCCGTCGATTGTGGTCGATGGCTTGTCGATTACTGGACGCAGCTCTTAGTCTTGGAGCAGCGAACCCAAAATCATTCCCAGGGCGTACAATCATGGACATTCCTGTTGCGTATTTTTGTACGTTCAGAAAGGAACTATTGAAATGCCTGTTAATTTTGATACGATAATCAGCACCTCAAGTACTGAAGAAGACTTTTTACACCTGTTTCAACGTATAGTCTCTCAACACGATCAGCTATTTCTTGAAGCACACCGCACAATTTTAACAGCTTGCTATAGAAATCCAGGACTTTCCCCGCCGCTAAAAGCCAAGACACCGGAATTGCTGGCTACAGCGTGGTTAAAGAGGTATAACGATAGCTATGAACATCGGATTTCAAGACGAATTTCACAACCACCGGGTACCGTTGCCGACCCAATTGTCAGTGTCATCATCCATGCTCGATTCACAGAACTAACAGCAGCGCATCTTGAACAAATAAAATACGCCCATAGGCTATCGATGTCTGCCGAAAATATTCAAGGACTGCTACTAGAAGAGTTTTTGGCTGAACAGCTTGCCGATTATGGTTGGTATTGCTGCTGGGGAGAATCGATACGGCACGTAGATTTTTGCAACATTGATGGTTCTCTTTTACAAGTCAAGAACCGTAGTAATTCGGAAAACAGTTCATCGTCCAGAGTCAGAATTAACCAGCCTATTGAAAAATGGTACAGAGTTGATGCCAGAACAGGTTCCTATCGATGGTCTTATTTTAACGACAAATACAACACAGATCGCTTTTCAGAAGAAAATTTTGTCGCTTTCGTTCAGCAGGTTCTACACAGCAACCCCGATGCTTTAGCTGTCGAGACCAACAATCCTTGGCAATGTTGAACAGATTCGTCAAGCCAAGTTAAACGAGAGTTGTTTTCCTGACGATTCTTCAAGACAACCCATATCACTCATCCAACTGATATCATCAGTTTTGTGATAGCGGGAATAGGGAAAATCTGGATACGCCATCAGTGGCTCATCTCTTAAATGAGCTAGCAACATTCTAGCGATCGCTCTTCCCAAGGAACAGGGTACGGCATTACCAACTTGTCGATATTGATCGATTAACGTACCTGCAATAAACCAATCATCTGGAAACTCTTGAATACGCTTGTATTCCTCAATGCTGAGAGGTCTGTCTTCTTCTGGATGTGCCAAATCCGTCGCAGGCATAGCTGGATGAGTAACTAGCGTTGGTGCAGGTTTATCCCAGGCTAACCTACGATAAAAGCCAGTTCTTCCTCCTCCTGCATGGTAAGCAGCCCCTAGTGCTTCTTGGTGTAACTCTTCTGGTAAATCTCGCCAGTATTGTCCAGGCTTCAGTAGCCTGTAATAGTTGAGCCGTTTTTCAGGAAATTTGACAAAATGATGTCCACTCTTAGGAAGATCGTCTAACGCCTCTCGTAACGTTTTCCATGCTGGCAGTCCATATAGACCTTTGTCTGAATGAGTTGGGGTGAGATAGGGAAGTTTTTTTCCATCACGACTACAGGCAATGACAACCCGTTCTCGTTGTTGTGGCGACCCAAAATTGGCAGCATTGTATAAGTTAAAAGAAATACTATATCCTGCCCTTCTTAGCTTTTGTATAACGAACAGCAATGCACCGCCTCGCTGTTCATCTTGAGACAAGGATGGGAAATCCTTTCCTCTCATATCATGAGGTCTATGTTTTAACGGAGCAGACAATAATCCCCGAACGTTTTCAATGACTGCAAATCTGGGCTTCAGTTCAGTAATTAAATCAATGAATGTTAAAAAAACATTGCCGCGTTCATCGTTGAATCCTTTTCGCTTTCCGGCGCTGCTAAAGGCTTGACATGGTGGTCCACCAACGATGATATCAATGTCATCCGTCGAACTTAATCCTGCTTTTTCTCGAATTTCTGCTGCTGAGTAATCCCGAATATCTCCAATCAGCGCCATCTCTGGTCGGTTGATCTCAATGGTTTTTCGGGCAGCGGCATCAATTTCACAAGCAAGTAGCACCTTAATGCCTTCCTTTTCTAGCCCCAAGTCTAACCCCATACAGCCAGAAAAAAAACTCAGGGCTTTGAGATCAGGTTTTATAAATGAGCGCCGCCCATGATCAGGAACACCTGAACTTGCGCTTTCTCCTTTGATGCGGTAACCCTGAACAGACTCTGACGCTACAATCCACCGACTGCTAATCCTCTCCCCGCTAATTTCGCCATGCCGGAGCAACTGACGAACATATTGCTCTGAGCAGTTTAGGATATCAGCAGTTTCTTTGACAGAGAGGTATGGGTGAGTCATGCTTTCGGAGACGAAACTAAAACCAAGTACCCATGTTACTACTAAGGTAATGCACCTACAAGCATTATGAACAAATGTTCTTGTATTCAGCTCAGGTCAAAACCTATCTGAATCTATCTCAATTCTAGAAGAGAAAACCGGGCATCCACCTCAGTGGTACAGAACACCCCATACTAGCTCAGCCGTGAGTGAGTGATAGACTTGAGCTAGACCACTAGGGGAGCGATCGCATATGGTGAATCTAGCCCAGTTAGAGCAATTGCAGCAAGGCGTGGCGTCTTGGAATCAATGGCGCGATCGCCATCCAGAGGTATCGGTTGATCTGAGTGAAGCGGATCTGAGTGGTTTAGATCTACAGCAGATTAATCTACGGTCTGTGGATTTAACGAAGGCTAACCTTAGCCATGCCAATCTCAGCCATGCCGACCTTTCTGGCGCAGTGCTGCGCCAGGTGGATATATCCCATGCCGATCTTAGCCACGCTCAAGTGCTAGATACACCGCTGACCTGGGCAGATTCACGGGGTACATGTTTTACTCAGATGCGCTTTACCCGACTACCCAAACTGTCGCTGCATCTAGAAACTAGCTTGATGGCTCGGGGAGCGATCGCCCTTGATCCCGTTGAGTCTTAACACCATGTCCTACAGAACCTCTAGAGATCAGCAAAGCGATCGCTGGCATCAAGGAGAGCAGTGCGAATACCCGGTTCAGTCATAGAGTGGCCAGCATCGGGAATGACGATGAACTCAGCTTCGGGCCAGGCTTGGTGGAGCTCCCAGGCAGACATCATCGGACAGACGACGTCATACCGCCCCTGAACAATCACCGCCGGAATCGATCGGATTCGATCAATGTGCTGCAGAAGATTATCATCGGATTCGAAAAAGCCACCGTTGACAAAGTAGTGACATTCAATGCGGGCAAAGGCAGCGGCAAAGTGAGGATCGCCAAACTGAGCCATGAGATTCTTATCTTGAATCAGCTTACTGGTGCTAGCTTCCCAGATAGACCAGGCCCGAGCTGCTTCTAGGCGCACTGCTTCATCGTCACTGGTCAGCCGTTGGTAGTAGGCGGTTAATAAATCATGGCGATCGCTCTCAGGAATCGGTGCGAGATAGGCTTGCCAAGCATCTGGAAACAGAAAGCTAGCCCCTTCTTGGTAAAACCAGCGAATTTCCTTTTGGCGCAGCATGAAAATACCCCGCAAAATCAAACCAGCGCAGCGATCGGGGTGAGCTTGGCTATAGGTCAGAGCCAGGGTGCTGCCCCAACTGCCGCCGAAGACCGTCCATTGTTCAATCCCAAGATGGTGCCGCAACGCTTCGATATCGTTGACCAAATCCCAGGTGGTATTGTCTCGCAGTTCAGCATGGGGCGTGCTGCGTCCACATCCTCGCTGTTCAAACAAGACGACACGCCAACGCTGGGGATCGAAGTATTGGCGATAGCTGGGATGAATGCCGCCGCCTGGCCCACCGTGGAGGAAGACGACGGGTTTTCCCTCAGGATTGCCACATTCTTCAATGTAGATGGTATGCAGATCTGAAACGGGTAAGGTATAGGTGCGATAGGGCTGGATAGGGGGATAAAGGTCACGCATAGATCACCGTGAAGTTAGATAGATCAACACATCAAAGGCGCGGACGTCGGTCAAACAGTCCTAGCAATGGGCCAAGCACGGCACCAAAAACAAAGCCGCCTGCATGGGCCCAGTAGGCAATGCCGCCGCTTTCCATGCCGACATTCGTGGTCACCTCTAGGCTGGCCACACCATAAAAGGCTTGCTGGATAAACCAAATTCCCAAAAAGATAAAAGCAGGAATTCGCACGGTAGTGATAAAAATTCCTAGGGGAATCAACGTAAGAATTCTCACCTTAGGGTACCGAATAATGTAGGCACCCATGACCCCAGCGATCGCTCCACTTGCCCCTAGGGATGGAATGTCCGACAGGGGCGCAAAGTACCACTGGGCTAGCGAGGCCAAGACGCCACAGGCTAGGTAAAAGACCAAGAACCGCACGCGTCCAAGCTGTTCTTCTAAATTGTTGCCAAAAATCCACAGATACAGCATGTTGCCGCCTACGTGGGCCAGGCCGGCGTGCATAAATTGGGATGTAATTAACGTAAACCATTCAGCAGCTTTTGCTCCAGCAAAACCGCTGGGATAGTGAAAGCTGCGGGTTAACTCAGCAGGCACAACGGCCCAGGTTCTAAAGAAGGTGTCGAGGGCTTGGGGGGAGAGAGTAATCTCGTACAAAAATACGAGGATATTGATAGCAACAATTGCATAGGTAAGATAGGGAGTAATGCGAACGGGGTTGTCGTCTTTTAGGGGTACCACGGGGTTGCCTTAGGTAGGGAACAAAAATGGGACTACCCCCAGCCTGTCATTGAATGGTTCATGGGGGCGATCGCTTCTTGGATTCTCCCAAATCTTGGAGCGCCTATCCATAACTCTTTGGGCTGAACCTTGGGCATTGACGATCGCTGACCTAGGGAGTTTCCTAGGGCGATGCGACCACAGGCAGCCACAGTTGGGAGACGTGGGTGGCGGCGCTGTGGATGGCTAGGGTGATGATCTGAGCCTGCATGAGTTGGGCATCGTGGGGGCGATCGCCCGTGCCAGGGTTAACCGCATAGGCTGGAAAGCAGGCCGCACTGAGGCTGAGCCGTAGGGCATGACCAGCGGGGATGCAGATGCAGGTGGGCTGGAGCGTCACCTCAACAGCATGGCGCTGCCCCGGCGGGATATCGTCCGTGCGCTGATAGCCTTGGCTCATAGACATCACCCGTCCAGCGGCATCAACCTGGGACACCACGGCGCAGAGGTCAAAGCTGGGAGCATCGGCGGTGCAATAGATCACAGCCCGCAGGGCTCCAGCCAGATGGAGGTCATGGGAGAGCGGCGCAGTGGTGTAGGTGGCCACATCCGTGCGGCAGTCCACGGCCGTGCGATCGCCCGACCCAGCCGGAAACGCCGCGTGGCCGCCCACCGTCGGCACTGGCCGCCATGGATCATGAACGAGCTGGTCTGGGGTCGCAGTTTCACCCACGGCATCCTGAACCACCATACCCTGCACAAGCTGCCCATCCTGAGGATCAATCGTGGCTAGACCATGGCTGACTAAGGTATAGGGAACGGCCGTGCTAGGAACCTGGGAAAGCGATCGCCATTGATTGCTGCCCATTTCAAACCACTGCACCGGTGGCTCATCTAGTAAACCAGTAGATTCTCCCTTGAGAAATTGGTCAAACCAGCGAAGCTGCACCCGGTCAATAGGGCTAGCAGCCTCAGGGCCGTAGTTCACCGATCCAACCTGCTGTCCCCAGGGCAAATGACCCCAGGGGCCCACCCAGAGATGCTGAGTGTGAATACTACCCGCCGCCATCAGATGGTAGAACCGCAGGCTGCCCCGCAAATAGCTATCATGCCAGCCGCCAATATGCAGCATGGGCAAGTCCATCACGCTGGGAAAGCCCTGGGGAGACAGCGATCGCCAATAGTCATCCGGCGTCCCATGGTGCAGCCAATCGTGGTAGTGGGAGTCGGGGCCCCATTGGCGCAAGAGATCCGACTGCCCGTTCACCGGATCGGTCAAGGGCAGCGCGTGGCCAGCTTGATAGAGCGATCGATAGGCCTCTGCCTGTCCAGTTCGCCGCGCTGTTTCTGCCGCCAGTTGGATCGCCCAACCCAGATTACCCTGAAGGCAAAAAGCACCGCCCTCATAGGCCCAGTCGGCGTAAAGATCATAGCCAATCATACTGGGGCAGAGGGTAACCAAGGCTGGCGGTTGAGCCATGGCCGCATAGAGCTGGGTCATGCCTTGATAGGAAAAGCCATACATGCCCACCTGTCCTGTACTGCCGGGTAAGCTCGCAGCCCAGGCAACCGTATCGAACCCATCGTCGATTTCCTGGGCAAAGAGACGAAACTCTCCCTCCGAACTGCCTCGCCCCCGCACATCTTGGATGACCACAATGTAGCCATGGGCGGCGTACCAAGCTGGATGAGCGTAGACCACCGTGGAAGCGATCGCCCGTCCATAGGGCTGCCGCATTAGTAAAACGGGATAGTCACCCTCCAGAGCAGGATAGTAGACATCCGCATCCAGACGCACCCCGTCGCGGGTGTGCATCGACAGGGTTTGTTTCGGTTGAACCGGCCACATGTGCTTGTTGATTCCTTAACAGGCTACTAGCATATCGGTACGGTTCAAGACTCGTAAATCCTCTTCATCCAACTCTGCAGGAATGCCATTGCGAATCAGCTCCACAAAATCCTCATTGGGAACCATGATGCATAGGGCATAAAGGCGACCTGGCCCAGCATTTTCCAGAGCATGGATGCCGTCAGCGGGTACCAGAATGCTATCGCCAGGCTTGAGGATCATGGTCTTGCCGTCACAAACCGCTCGACCAGTCCCTTTGAGAATAAAAAACATCTCAATGGCCATGCAGTGGCGATGGGCCGGCGTGCGGCCACCCTCTTCAAAAATTTCTACACAGTAGGTGAGCGAGGTGTTAGCTGTTTCAGGATCGAAGACAATGGCCAAGCGGTTGCGGTCTTCAGGACTAATTTGAAAGACCTGTAAGTCACGGGGGGACTTTACAACAGGAATCATGCAGCGTGTAGTGTCATCCATAGCCAATGCGGTCTCCTATAGCTTAGGCGGAACAAACGGGGATCAATCAGCCGAGGTACTTCCAGTTTGCACGGCTCAAACCGGTCTTGACTCATTTCCACTGAAATGTTTCCGTTTGTCATCCTGGGCTGAAGATCAGCGCACTGTCTGTAGCTAGCGTCACAACCGCTGCCCCCACCCAATCCAGCTCGCATTGACGATGCTTTCTGAGGTTGTTACAACATGTTATGGCACCTAGGCAGGAGTTCTAGCGTCTTGGCCCAATACCAGCTTCTTTGAGTACACTCAAGGGGCACAGTCTCACACACCGCGTTACCCAGGAGCGATCGCACCCATGAACCGTCACTCTTTGCTGATTCCCCTCACTGTTGCGGCCACGGTCGTTGGTCTGAGTACGCCAGCCCGTGCCGAGGATCTTGTACATCTACAGCAGTTGATGAACACCCGCGAATGTTCGGGATGTGACCTCTTCAATGCTGGACTTGTGAATAGCAATCTGAGCGGGGTTGACCTATCTGGAGCCGATCTGCGAGACGCTAACCTCAACCGAGCCAATTTGCGGGGAGCAAATTTACAAGGGGCAAATCTCCGGGGCGCGGTGTTGAGCTATGCGGATCTCACGGATACCGATCTACGCGGTGCAGATCTTACGGGAGCCGATCTGCGAGAAGCCTATTTTACTAACTCCAACATGACCGGCGCTATTCTCACCAACGCCTTCTTGGTCGGCGCAGTTAACTTACCTGAAAGTGTCATCACCGCCGACATGCTCTACAGTTGGGGACTCACTGAAACTCAGCGAGGTAACTATAGCGGATCCATTGACTACTATAACCGCGTCTTAGCCATGGATCCGGACTATACCAATGCCATCTTGGCACGGGGCATCTCCCGCTATCGTCTTGCAGATATGGAAGGAGCCCTGACAGATGCAGCCACGGCTGAACAGATGTATGTGGCGGAGAATAACGTAGCGGGGCAAGAATCAGCCCTCCAACTGAGTACGATGGTGGCACTGTATGAGCAAGCATCCGAGCGAGAATATGATGCAGGACAGCCAAACTTCCTGAACTTCGTTAGCTCGTTGTCCACTATGGTTCTAAGATTCTTACTTCGCTAGAACAAGATAACTCACCTTGTCTACAGATCATCTAGGCCAAGGGTGGGCTAAGGTGTGACCGGTCAGCGATCGCTTCCTTGATGGTGCATTCTTGACTGTGAGTCACGGCAACAAGACGGCAAGTTCTGGGCGATCGTTCGAACCCAACGAGTCATACCAGCCTGCTTGCCCATCCATGGGCCGATCCACAGGTTCCCCATTCACCGCCAACGCTAGGGACGCGATCCAACATTTGATCCAAGATGGGCAAACCCCATGATTGCGATCGCCAGCGGTATCAAACGGTACCGAATTGAACCGTCAAAATTGGGTATGGTCAGCCTCTAAGAGCAGATCTCACGGACTAGTATGCGGTTGGAGCAATTGCAGGCGTTTTTGGCGGTCGCAGATACGGCTAGCTTTCAACAAGCGGCACGGCGCTGCAATATCACTCAGTCTACGGTCAGCCGCCAGATTCAGAGCTTAGAAGCTGAACTGGGCGCACCCCTCTTCCATCGCGGCAACACCGCCACCTTGACCACCATTGGCGAACGCTTCTTACCCCGGGCCCAGCGCATTTGCCGAGAATGGCAAACAGCAGTCGAGGATATTGGCGAACTTTTGCAGGGCAAACAGCCAGAGCTATGCATTGCCGCCATCCATTCCGTCTGCGCCCGCTACCTACCGCCGGTGCTGCAAACCTTTTGCCGCGACTATCCTGGCGTGCAGTTGCGGGTCACCTCCCTGGGCAGCGATCGCGCCCTGAAGGTTCTTAAAGACGGCTTAGTAGATCTAGCGATCGTGATGAATAACCGCTTCCTCACCAGCAGCGCCGAGCTGGTCGTGGATTTGCTCTACACCGAACCCGTATGCGTTCTGATGTCGGCCCAGCATCCCCTCACCCGCTACCAACAGGTACCCTGGGCCGACCTCGCCCAGTTTCCCCATGTGGTCTTTAAAGATGGCTATGGGATGCAGCGCTTGGTGCAAGAACAGTTTCAGCGCCAGGATATGACCCTCAAAGTCGCCATGGAGCTGAATACCCTCGATGCTTTTCGTGGCATCGTCCGTCAGGGCGAACTGGTGGCGCTGCTGCCCGCCTCCGCTTTAGCTGATGTTCATCAGGATGAAACCCTTGCTATTCGCGACACCGATACACCCACCTTGCATCGAGAGGTGGTGCTCGTGACCACCAGCGATCGCCTCCAGATTCCCCCGATCGCCCACTTCCGCGACCTAGCCCATCAACTCCTAGGCAGCCAACTTGGCATACAATCGCTCCTCAAAATCCGCTAAACTGCTAAATCTTGGCCCTCAGCCACCTGCTGTCTATGCTACCGAGGCCCCTACTATGAGCCATGTCTTTCGGGAACTATTGCAAAAGGTGGGAAGTGGAACCCATACCCACAAAGACCTGACTCGGGCAGAGTCGGCCGCTGCTACACGGATGATCTTGCAGCAGGAGGCCACCCCTGCCCAAATCGGCGCATTCATGATCGCCCATCGCATCAAGCGCCCCAACGGGGACGAGCTAGCCGGCATCCTGGATGCCTATGATGACCTTGGCCCAAAACTGCAGCCGATCAACAGCGATCGCCCCGTGACGATTCTCAGCAATCCCTACGACGGGCGATCGCGCACCGCTCCCATCAGTCCCCTAACGGCATTGATTTTGGCCGCAGCCGATTGTCCTGTGGTCATGCATGGGGGCGATCGCATGCCCACCAAGTACGGCGTTCCCCTGGTCGAACTATGGCAAGGGCTAGGCGTCGATTGGCAACGCCTGAGTCTAGAGCAAAGCCAGCAAAGCCTAGAAACCATCGGCATCGGCTTCGTCTATCTACCCAACCATTTCCCCCTGGCCCAGCAGATCGTCCCCTACCGCGACCAAATTGGTAAACGCCCCCCCTTCGCCACCGCCGAACTGTTCTGGGCACCCTACGCCGGCTCCGCCCAGATTGCCGTCGGCTATGTTCATCCCCCCACCGAAGGCATGGCCCAACAGACCTTTGCCCTGCGAGGCACCCCACGATTTTTGACCGTCAAGGGGCTGGAAGGAAGCTGCGATCTCCCCCGCGATCGCACGGGCATTGTTGGCGTCCATCACAGTGCAGAAGAACCCATCGAACGCCTGCTGCTCCACCCCCGCGACTATGGCCTAGACGGCACCGACGTTCCCCTTCCGCCCTTCAGCGACCTGATCGCCAGCTACCAACGTGTTTTGGCAGGAGAACCCAGTGAGATGATGCGATCGGTGGTGTGGAATGGCGGATTTTATCTATGGCAGGCGGGAGCCTGTAGCGATTTGAGCGCAGGTCTGGATCTGGCAACAACATTGTTGAGCGAAGGAACTGTGGCGGATACCCTGACGCGATTGACAACTCACGTTCAAGATATGACCCAAGCACCAATTTAAATATTCATTTTGAATATGTCTGCATGATGAGTATCAAATCAGTCGGAGTTTCGACTTTGGTTGGAATTCGTTATATTAACGTATGGTAAATCAGTCATAGGCTTAATGATTCATATCCCAGATTTACTTGTGTCTCTTATAAGATCCATCATCAATCGAGAAAAACTTAATTTCGCGGTGAACAGGGCTACGTCCAAATTCTAACCTATAAGCAAGGTAAGGGAAACCAAACCAGTCACCAACTTCTACAACATTATCAATTTTACTCATAAGTGTGCTAGGAGGCATTGGCAAATGTCCGCGAGGAGCGGTGCCTGTAAAATCTACTTGATCATAGTCTATCCATGTGTTATCCACCCTCCAACCTACTATTTTTCCAAAATTAGAGAAAACTTGACCACCTGGATACTCCGCGCTGAGCTTTGCTCCACAACTAACATAAAGCTGTTTTTGGACACTAAAGCCGAATTTTCCTTGACTATACTGTTCCCATAAACTATCAATAGTCTGTAGATCAGTAAACGGAAAACTCAATAGTTCTTCTGGCGTGAAAACGTCACCTAGCTTCTTACCAACAGCCAGAAGCATTAATTCAGAGGTTTCCTGGTTTGCAGCTTGCCAATTACATGCTTGGAGAAAACTGCGCAGGCGAGAATAGTCTAGTCCTTTCTCTGAGGGTAAATTACAAGCCTCAATGCGATGTAGGAGTCTTGGATGACACCAAATTCCTAGAGCAAAACCATCAACCCATACTCTGCTTCCTGGATTTCCTCCAGGAAGGTGGCCTGGAAGAGCAGACATATCATATACAACATCACTTGATGTGATCCAATGCCCATCTACTCTCCAGCCAACTTGCTTACAAAACTCACTCCAAACTTCATTATCTGTACATTTTTCATCAAGCTTCGCACGACAGCTAGCATAGATTTGCTGCTGCACACTAAGGCCAAATCGCCCTTTGCTATATTTTGTCCATAATTTATCTATAGTTAGTAGGTCAGTACAGGGAAAGCTATCACAATCCTTTTCGGAAAACCACTCGTTTGTCCCTTTGCCAACTGCCTGAATCATCAATTTATACGTTTCCATGTCAGCGGTTTTCCAGTTACCTGATTTAAGCAAATCGCGTAGACGGGTATAGTCAATACCTCTTTCACTGCTAAGGTCATCATCGTTAGACAGAGTTAGAGAACCTGAGGACATGGGTGGCACAAGCTTGCATAGCCCATCAAAAAACTTATCTGGCGGCAGTTCTCCATTAGTCACATCCACGGTCTGTAAAGCCGAAACACTTAGCCAGCGGTTACCTTCTAGCAACAACGGGAAGATTCGCTTTTTCAACTCTAAAGCATAAGTTACCTCGGACTGCACCCAGCTAGACGCATAAGAGCGAGGTGTCATTACCACCAGAAATGCCTGACAGGCTTCAACTTTTTCCTGAAGTACATGCGTCCATATTGTGCCATCATCAGTATGCTCATCGAGCCATACGGGCAGTTCATATTGTTGAAGAGCCTGTACTAGCCTTTTAATGTAGGCGACATCTTCACGACTATAGCTAATAAAAATAAAGCTCATCCCCATATCACCTTAATCTTGTCTTTAGGTCTAGTGCTCAGGGTGGTCATTGGTCTTATGGCTCTAACGTGATAACAACTCTGGCCTCAGTAATCCTTGTAAATCTAGGTGTTTGAGATCTACTTTTGAAGAAGCCAGATCGATATCTAGACCTACAACTGCTCCTTCAGCATCAAAGTCAACGACCACATCTGGCGCAATTTCAGTGGATTCTGTGCTGGGATTGTTATTCAAGCGAATGGAAAGCGTATCTGTATCGGGAAAATACTGAATTTTCATGGTTCTAAGCCTTGTTGAAGTCGAGAGCGAAAATTTCGGTCAAAGTAGGCATTATGAATGGTTTCTCCATCCTCTAGGGTAATCACTCTCAGGACGCGATCGCCATAGTCTGGAATCACAGCCCAATGACTAATGCGACCATTGCTTTGAACCTGGGTCTTGAGCGTGTTTTCCAAGACTTGTTGACACCATTCTCGCCGGATTTCTGGCCGGTCGAGGAGCTTTTGTTCAAAATAAGCCGTTGTCTTCAATCCTGCACCCCAGCAATATTGGCTAATGCATGGGCATACTGCTCCAAATTACCCCGAAGCTTTTCTAGGTCACCCCGTAGCGTTGACTCCATGTCCCACGCTTTCTCATGCACCTGTACACTGATACCCTCCGCTCGCTTCACTTCCCAGTCTTGCAATAGCGGATGCCACTTGGACAAAAAGGGCCGCAGACCATTATTGAGGACAGCGATCGCGATTCCGCCCACCGAATCGCGAGAAGCCCCCACCTTAGGCCCTGCCTTGCGCAAAATGTCGCGGGTAGAACCAAACAAGCTATAGAGCGAGTTCATCGCCTCCCGGAGCGTGCCAAGATCTGAATCCATAGACTGAACAGCAACCCGCGTTACTAGCTCAATGTAAAGTTCCCATGCGGCATGGCGCTCCGTAGGATCAGCTTCCCAGGAGGCAGAACCAATGCCAAAGGGCAGGCTAACGGTCACCTGTTTGAGGACAGCAGGATCGATTTTAGGCATATGAGTGAACCAAGGCAGGACATCACTCAATTATAAAGCGATCGAACGGGGCAACTTCGGTTGTCCCCATTGCCGCTACAGGTATAGGTTTCAGATCATATCCCTAACGCCGTAGCCATGCTTGCAGATCCCGCCATAGGGGTAACGGCATCGAGAGCGATCGCTTCAGGACGCCATAGCGAGGGCTGAACAGCAGCGTCAGGAAAAATAACCCAGAAATCACCAGCACGATCGCTGGCCCAGAGGGAATATTGTAGTAATAGCTAAGATATAGGCCTGCCACACTCGCCACCATCCCCAACAAAGCACCGAGCAGCATGACTTGATGCAAGCGCGGGACTAAGAGATAAGCGATCGCCCCCGGTGTAATTAGCATCGCCAATACCAGCACCACCCCTACAGATTTCATACTGGCAACTACGGTTAGGGCAATCAGGATCATCTGCCCGAAGTTGAGGAGATTGACAGGTAAGCCAGCGGCTTGGGCCCCTAGAGGATCGAAGCTGTAAAATAATAATTCTTTGTAAAGTAAAACAACCGTCACGAGAACCACAACAGCAATAATAGCCGTGTCCCGCACTTCTCCAGAACTAACGCCGAGAATATTGCCAAACAGGAAATGATTTAGATCAATTTTGTTATCTCGCTGGATGACGGTAATCAGGGTGATACCCAGGGCAAAAAAGGACGAGAGGACAATCCCCATAGCCGCATCTTCCTTGATGGGCGATCGCGTCTGAATCCAGGCAATGATCACGGTGCTCAGGACACCGGCGATGAATGCACCAATATACAGATTCATACCTAGGGCGAAGGCGATCGCCAACCCTGGCAGCAAAGAATGGCTAATGGCATCACCCAGCATGGCCAGCCGCCGCACCATGAGATAACTACCCACCACTGCACAGATAATGCCGACCAACACCGCCACAACTAGCGATCGCTGCATGAAGCCATACTGCAACGGTTCCCAAAGCAACTCCAGCATCACTAGGCAGCCTGGGATTCAAAAAAGCGCACGTGGCCGCCGTAGGCACGGGTCATATGCTGAGGCTGCAAGACCGAGCGGCGATCGCCCGCCGCAATCAGTTCCCGATTCAGTAAAATCAGATGATCGAAGTGGGTAATCGATTCCCCGAGATCGTGGTTGACAACCATCACGGTCTTACCTTGGCTGGCGAGTTCTCGGAAAATGCTGAATAAGATCTGCTCCGTGGTTTGATCCACACCTACAAACGGTTCATCAAAGCAAAAAATATCTGCATCCTGAGCTAAGGAACGAGCTAAGAACACCCGCTGCTGCTGCCCGCCAGACAAATCACCAATGCGGCGATCGCCATACTCTGCCATGCCAACCCGTTCCAGTGCATTGGCCGCCAGGCGACGGCTCACTCCAGAAAAAGGCCGCAGAAATCCGGTTTTGCGTACCCGTCCCATCATCACCACATCCCACACCGTGGCGGGGAATGTCCAGTCAATCTGCGATCGCTGGGGCACATAGGCGACGCGCTGCCGTTGCTCAGTTAGGGGGCGATCGCCATAGGTAACAGTGCCGGTGGCTGCGGGAATCAGCCCTAGCATGGCCTTCACCAGCGTACTTTTGCCCGCACCATTGGGGCCAAAAATGCCCACCAGTTGCCCCGCCGCAATCGTCACCGTTAGGTTGCGCAAGGCCTGCACATCTTGATACATCACGCTCAGATGCTGCACCTCAATACTCTGAGCATGGGCCCTTAGGGCAACGGATGGGGATGAGTTGGGCTGAACCATGGACGAACTCCATCTAAGCTTGACAAATCAAATATGAAACGATTATGAAAACATTGTATCGTGAAAAAATGAAAGCAATATGAAAAAACATAACGACATGGGGAGAGTAACAACTCAGGGAGCCAGGGCGACATGGGGAGCGATCGCCCTGATTGGCTCGTTACTTGCGGGCTGTGGCTCAGCGCCGGTGGGAGAAGGAGAGAGCGATCGCCCTAGGGTCGTCACTACCACCACCGTGATTGCTCACTGGACGCAGGAGCTGGGCGGTGACGCCATTGAGCTGGTGCCGTTGATGGATCCGGGAGTCGATCCTCATATTTATGAACCGGTACCGGCAGATACGGTGGCCATCGAGTCGGCGGATCTGATTTTCTACAACGGCTATGACCTGGAGCCAGGGCTGATTCGCATCATCGAAGCGACGGGGATTGATGCCACCGTGGTGCCGGTAGCGGAATCGGTGTCGCCCTTGGATATGGAGCAGGAGGGTCAACGTGTACCCGATCCCCATGTGTGGGGCGATGTCAGCCATGCGGTGACCATGGTGGAAACAATGCGCGATCAGCTGATCGCCCTGCTGCCCGAAGAACGCGATCGCATTCAGCAAAATGCCACGGATTACATCACCCAACTACGATCGCTGGATGCCTGGGTGACCGAGCAGGTGGCCACCATTCCCGCCCATCAACGGCAACTGGTCACCACCCATGATGCCTTTCAGTACTACGCCCGCGCCTATGGGCTGGAGGTACCCGGCACCCTGATCGGCATTAGCACCGAAGAACAGCCCAGCGCCCAAACCGTGCAGCGCCTCGTAGACACCATTCGTACCCTCAATGTCCCGGCTATCTTTGCCGAAACCACCCTCAATCCCCAACTGATTACCACCGTTGCCCAAGAGGCCGGCGTGCCCTTAGCCGACCAAGAACTCTATTCCGACTCCCTCGGCGCACAGGGCAGCCGTGGCGACACCTATATCACCATGATCGAGGCCAATACCGAAGCGATCGTGGTGAATCTAGGGGGACAGTTCACGCCCTTTTCACCCTAGGGAGCGATCGCCCCTGCTTGTTTGAAGCCGTTTGAAGCTGGTTAATTAAATCGGTGATCAAGTATCTATGGCTGCTGGAGCCTATGGGCTTCGACAAGCTCAGCCTGAACGGTATCTATCACCGGAACGGTATCTATCAAACGGTTTTTATCGTTTGTCCATGCGGCCGCACAACCCACGATTTTCACCAACTGACTCCCACAGATCCTGATCTGGGGGCAATTCTCCCGAAGCCAGCGCCCAGAACGTAGGATAGAAACGTAGTGTTTGACACAATTTGGCGTGAACTATCCTCCCAACTCTGATCCTAGCTGTCGTCCTCACCTCATCTCTCCCTCCGTAGATGGGGTGAAGTGTGCCGATGATGCAGCTCTCGAAATCGTAGACGAGGCGGTCATGAGTCTGTGGCAGGTAGTGAACAACCTAACGCGCATCCGTCCACACAAGCGCGATCGCTACCGGGTGGCCATCTTTGGTTCAGCCCGCATGGCGTCCCACGATCCGATCTATCAAGGCGTTCAATATTTGGCAGGGGAGCTCACCCGCTGGGGCTGTGATATTGTCACCGGCGGCGGGCCAGGGTTGATGCAGGCAGCCAATGAGGGCAGTGTGTTGGCAGATCCCGATAACCTCACCCAATCGATCGGGATTCGGGTTGATCTGTCCTTTGAACAATCCACCAATCCCTTTGTCGAACATGTGTATAACCATCAAACCTTTTTCTCGCGCCTGCATCATTTTGCGCTGATTTCCGATGCCTTTGTGGTGGTACCCGGCGGCATTGGCACCACCCTGGAAGCTCTGATGATTTGGCAACTGCTGCAGGTGGACAAGCTAGACGGTACGCCGCTGATCTTTATCGGCGAGATGTGGACAGATTTAATCCGCTGGGTGGACAAGCATATGGTGCAGGGCACCACGCCGTTTATTGCCCCCACCGATCTGCAAATCCCCCACTGTGTCGATAGTTTCGATGAAGCGATCGCTCTTTTAAAACAGTCCCACCAGCAATGGCAAGAGCAGGCCCAGCAACGCTGTGACTAGCTAACGCTCAGGTAGCCAAGATGTGACAGTTCGTTGCCGAATCCCCCGTGGCTCTAAGCTTTATTCAATAATTAAGGTATAGCACTAAGGGAGGAAGCACGATGCGTCCTAGTTCACTCCCGAATCGTCCCCATTTCATGGGATTGTTGGTTAGTCTAGTCATCGCGGTGCTGCTCTGGCTCTGGATTTTTGCTATGGCAGCCGTCTAAGAGAGATCTCTAGACATCCCGGTTTTCTGTCTCTGTGCGATCGCCCACTGCATCTTTATGGAATGTCCTCAATGAAAAAAGTCTTTGTTCTCGACACCAATGTATTGCTCCATGATCCAAGTGCGATGCTGAGGTTTGAGGATAATGACGTGGTCTTACCGATCACCATCATTGAAGAGCTGGATCGCTTCAAGAAACAGCCAGAAATGACCGGGCGCAATGCCCGCCAAGTGTCTCGTAACCTCGACGCCCTGCGCCAGCAAGGCCATTTAACGGACGGCATTCCCCTAGAGAATGGCGGCCATTTGCGTGTGGCCCTATGCCATCGAGAAACCTTGGAGGCCCTACCGCCCGAGTTGGAAGGCGATCAGGCGGATAATGCCATCTTAGCCGTGGCCCTAGAACTTAAGCGCCAATGTGATTGCCCCGTCATTCTGGTGAGTAAAGATACCAATCTACGCATTAAGGCCGATGCCCTAGATCTGCGATCGGAAGACTACGAAACCGATAAGGTAGACGTTGACGATCTCTACACCGGCATGGTGGATGTGATGGTGTCTGCTGAGGTGATCGACCAACTCTATCGCGAAGGAGCGATCGCCCTTGATGCCAAGCTATTGCCCAACCAAGCCATTACCTTAGTCGATGAAACCAATCCCTCCCACACGGCCCTGGGTCTCGTCGATGGGTTGACCGGTCAGATTACTCCCCTGCCCAAATTTCCCTACACGGGCATTTCGCGCATCCAGGCCCGCAACCGCGAACAAAAGTTTGCCTTCGAGCTACTGCTGCGAGATTCGGTTCCCTTGGTGACCCTAGTGGGCAAAGCTGGCACCGGCAAAACCCTCTTGGCGATCGCTGCCGGTCTACATAAAGTGGCCGATGAACGCCTCTACAGCCGCCTCTTGATTTCCCGCCCCATCGTCCCCATGGGTAAAGACTTGGGCTATCTACCGGGCGATGTCAACGAAAAACTCACCCCTTGGATGCGTCCCCTCTACGATAATTTTGACCTGATTTTTGGCAACCCCAGCTCCGTGGATAAACCCGGCCATTGGCGGCATGGCTATGAAGAACTCAGCGATCGCGGCCTCTTGCAAATTGAAGCCCTAGCCTACATTCGCGGACGCAGCATCCCCCAGCAATACTTCATCATCGACGAAGCCCAGAACCTCACGCCCCACGAAGTGAAAACCATCCTGACGCGGGCAGGTGAGGGCACCAAAATTGTGCTCACCGGCGACATTGACCAGATCGACAATCCCTACGTAGACGCGGCGAGTAACGGTCTAACCTATGTGGTAGAACGGTTCAAAAATAATCCCCTAGCCGGCCACATTACCCTGTATAAAGGCGAGCGATCGAAGCTAGCCGAAGAAGCCTCGATTTTGCTTTAGGATAAAGCCCTGCGATCGCTCAGCAAACATCCATCTACGGTAGTGTGCTGTTAGGCGCAGCCGTAACGCACCGTCTCGTAAAGCATTGGTGTGGGGAGATCCGAGCTAGTGCCCCCATGGTAGTGTGCTGTTAGGCGCAGCCGTAACGCACCGTTTCATGAAGCTTGGATGCATGACGCGATCGCTTACGCATCCTACTGATACTTGCAGAACATTGATGCGTTATGGTGCCGCTCATCCTACCCATCCACAGAGGTTCCTCCCCATCACGTCGTCGTGTCCTCGTTACTGCCCCTTCACCGAGCCCCCCATGCTGCTGCTTCAGTTTAGCACCTCCCACTATTGCCGCAAAGCCCGGCTGGCCCTAGGTTATAAACAGATCGACTACCGCGTAGAAAATCTCACCCCCGGCATTCACGCCCTGCGGCTGAAACCGCTCACGGGGCTGACTACCGTACCTACCCTAATTCCCTCCGAGGGAGCGATCGCCCTTGGTGATTCCACCCAAATCCTGCACTTTCTAGACCAGCATCAGCCCGCCCCTAGCCTATCCCTAGAAGATCCCACCCAAGCCGCCGACATTTGGCTCCTGGAAGACTGGCTCGACGAAAGCATCGGCACCGCCACCCGCTTTGTGTACTACGACTATCGCGCCGGAGAAGGCAAGGCCATCGATCCCTCCTGGATGAGCCAAGCCGTGATCCGCATCGTGCGATCGCAATATGGCATGACTCCCGCCAAAGTAGCCCAGGCCCGCCTGCGGTTAGATACAGGGCTGGAGATCCTGCACCACCGCTGGCAGACTCCTTTCCTCGTGGGCGATCGCCTCACTGCTGCCGATATTGCCGCCGCCGCCCTCCTCAGCCCCCTAGCCTTGATTCCCACCTATCGCCAAGCCCACGGCTGGCTATTTGACCGGATCACCGAGATCCATCACCAATGCCAAGAACCCCTGCCGCCAGGATTAACGTGACGCTTAGTACGAGTTGGCGACAAACGGGTTAAGGTAGGGAATGATCGTGGCATGAGAGAGAAAATTGACCATGAACGCTGGGCGATCGCTTGGGATTGGATTGCTAACAACGGTTTTGATCGGAGGTGGATGGCTGCCAGGAGTAGCCTTGCCGCCCCCGGAGGACATGCCTGAGGAAATTCTGCAAACGGAAATTATTACCGACGCGCGATCGCCCTTAGATGGCGAACCGTTGACCGTGGCAGAGTATGAAGAACTAATTGCCGAACTGCAAGAGGGGCCAGACATTCGCCCGCGCCTATCCCCCGAAGTAGAATACACCATCTATCTCCTCCATCTGCGGCGCGCCATCCGCAGTGTGTTTCCCTTTTTACTCCAATAGTGCCGGTACCGAATGAAGCCCATTCGCCTTTCTAAGCACGCCCATGGTTACACGCTCAGGCGTGGATTTTCGATTGATGAAGTGCAGGAAGCAATCCGCAACAGTGCTTGGAAATCCCTTGGCGTCAATCAATTTCAGTGCCAATACAGCGTGCCCTTTCAGCAAGAATGGAACGGCAAACTCTATAGCACCAAGCAAATCAAGCCCATTTTTGTGGAGCGATCGGCCGAAATCATCGTGATCACGGTCTACACTCAATATCTGTAGCTAGAACGCGATCGCCCATGGATAACCTGCCTCCCTTAACCACCGAGACCTTCTGGGCCATTCTCAACGACGACCTCGATGACGACACCGTCCATCGCTTAGTCTGGCACTACCTCGGCTATCGGCAGACCGAGGATGGCTGGGATCTCAGCCAAGTGTCGCCCGACTGGCAAGAACGCTACCCCACCCCCCCCGCCTTCATCGAAAGCCGTCCTGCCACCGTGCAGCTCACCCGCTCCATTCCCAAGCCACATAAGCAACTGTTGAAAGAGCACCTCGGCTTCCAGGGCTATTCCATCAATGAACTCATCCCCCGCAAAACCCGTCGAGCTACCATGGTGAACTGGCTGCTGAGCTATGCCGCTGACCATGGACTGACGTGAGACGTGATCAGTAGCTGGAGTTGTAGGGTGAGCAATACCCTGGCACTATCCCCAACATTCACGCCTGCGATCCACCACCATCTCAAAAACGCACTAAAATCATAGGCAACGATGATTCGGGCTGACGTATGAACTGGTGGCAAAAACTCTCGAAGAATAACCTGGCTCGCTTCGGTGCAACGGTCTTGATCCTGTTCTACCTAACCGTAGGATTGGCAGAATTTGTAGCGCCCTACGATCCCTACGAGTCTCAGCTGGATGGATCGCTGCTGCCGCCCACCCAAATCTACTGGCGGAATGCATCCGGGCAGTTTATTGGCCCCCATGTTTATCCCACCACCCAAGGGCCCGTAAGCCTAGAAACTGGCAAACGGGAACTAATTGCCGACGATAGCCAACCGTCGCCGATCCGTTTGTTTGTACGCGGTGATGCCTATCAATTTCTAAGAGTCACCTTGCCCCTGCCGGTCAATCTAGGTTCTGGGGGCGATCGCATCTTTGAAGAAGTGACCCTGTTTCCAGGCATTCCGGGCGATCGCCATCTCTTTGGCACCGTGGGCGAAGGACGGCTGAACCTCCTAGGCACCGATGAACAAGCTCGGGATCAGTTAAGTCGGCTCATCCACGGCGGCCGTATTAGCCTCAGTATTGGCCTAATTGGGATTGCCATTTCCTTCCCGCTGGGGATGCTGGTCGGCGGCATTTCCGGCTATTTTGGCGGCATGGTCGATGCGACCCTCATGCGTCTAGTGGAGGTGTTGATGACCATTCCCACCATTTACCTCTTGGTGGCCCTGGCGGCGGTGCTGCCGGTGGGGCTCAGCAGTTCCCAGCGTTTCATGCTGATTATTTTGATTACCTCCTTCGTCAGTTGGTCAGGTCTGGCGCGGGTGATTCGTGGACAGGTCTTGTCCATTAAGGAACGAGAATTTGTGCAGGCGGCCCAGGCCATGGGAGCCAAACCGCTATACATCATCGTCCGCCACGTCTTGCCCCAGACCGCAACCTACGTGATCATTGCCGCCACGCTGTCCATTCCCAGCTTCATCATTGCCGAGGCGGTGCTCAGCCTCATTGGCCTGGGTATTCAACAGCCCGATCCTTCCTGGGGCAATATGCTCTCCCTAGCCACCAATGCATCGGTGCTGGTGCTGCAGCCTTGGCTGGTTTGGTCGCCTGCGGTGCTGATTGTGCTGACGGTGCTGTCGTTCAACCTGCTGGGCGATGGGCTGCGGGATGCCCTCGATCCTCGCAGCCTCCAGCGCCGCTAATGTAACGCTCCGTAGCCCAAAGGCGCGGGAATTTTCAACGTGTTTTGGTCAGAAATCTAGAGTATTGCTATCAGCCGTCTGAGCCGTTTCCGTCAGTTGCCTTGTCCGTTCTGGGGCTCCCAGTAAATCCTCAGGGTTTTCCGTATTGTCGGGGCGTAGCTCACGGGGAGCGATCGCCACTGGATCCCACTCTGCCAACACCTGCTGTAGCAACACATCCTGCTGCTGGCGAAAGCTATCGAGATCCCAGCCGCGATTAATCAAGGCAAACCACACCACGCCGCGCTGGGTGGGAAAGGCTCCAGCTAGGGCGCTCACTTGGTTGAGGGTACCGGTTTTCACAGCGGCCAGGGTGGGAAGATCGCGGGAGAGCAGGGTGCCTTCATCACGCCCCGCCACGGGAAAGAGATCAGAGACCGTCAGTTGAGTCTCCTGCATATCCCGCTGAATGGCGATCAGCATCGCCACCGACGCCCTTGGCGAGACCCGGTTTTCTTCCCCTAGACCCGATCCATTGATCAGCTGAATTTCTTCCCCCGGCACGCCAGCGATCGCCGCCGCCCGTTCCGCCACCACATCTGCACCGCCCAGCGCCTCCGCCATCACCTCCGACATGGTGTTGTTGCTGTAGATGTTCATGGCCTTAAGGATTTGCGACAGGGGCAGGGAGTCGCGCTGCAAAATCGGTACGGCCCGCGTGGGCATCTGCCAGGCTGCCGTCACCGAGCCAGCGATCGCCACCGTGGGTTTGGGCGTATTTTCAGGTAACCGCGCATATTGATCCGCCACCTCACCATCCCAGTCCTGAGAGTTCAAGGCCTGCACAAACAGCTCCCCCGCCACCAAAGGATCCGTTTCGTAGTTCATGACAAAATTGCCCACCACCACCACATCCCCGGCCACCTGGGTGATGCCTGCTTGATTCAGGGCATTACCCAAAACGATCGCCTCCTCCCACACGAAAAAGGGATCGCCGTCCCCCTGGATGATCAAATTGCCTTGGAGGACACCATTTTCAACTGGCCCCGTGGTAGCCAGAACCGTGGCAAACCGATGATCTGGGCCCCATTCGTCCAGGGCCACAAGGGTCGTGGCAATTTTGGTCAGAGACGCAGCCGACAGGGGAGTTGTCCCTTCATGATCCAGCACCACATCATCCCCCACCTGCAGCCAGATGCCTTGCTCTTCGCTGGCAAAGCCTAAATCATCAAGGGCTGCCAGATAGCGTTGAGCGATCGCATCGGTTTCGGGCGTCGGGCTGAGGACAATAGGCTTAAACGGCTGAATCCAGGTCATCTCCTCAATCCAACTGGATAGGTTTGAGGGGCGCAGGACTTGCACCTCTCCCCCTCCCATCCAAGCAAACAAAAAACCGACTAAAGCCAATTGGGCGTGGTGCATAATCCGCGTGTCATCAATGCGATAGAGCAAGAGTGGGAAAGCTGGTCAGCCTGCCACTTCGATTATGATGGTAGGGGACTTGTCATGGGAATGGGCGGTGAAACCGTGACCCTACCCCAAAAAGTTTCCACCTCATTCTTCAATTATTATGACGAAGCCGGATCAAACCTTAGTATTGCGTCGTCTACCCATTTGGGTGGGTGGCTTGGCTGGCACGCTGCTGATGGTGAATCGCTTAGTCACTCCGGTGTTAACAGAATCTCAGGCCAGGGCAGATGTGCTGGGCGTGATTGCCTGTGCGGTGTTGATCTTAACAGGCCTCTTGTGGCAACGCGTGCAGCCGCGATCGCCCGATGCGGTCGAGCTGGTGGGAGAGGAAGGATTTGAGCTGGATCCCACCTTGCCAGACGACATCAAAACCGAGCTGGCCTGGGCATCCCATCTGCTGCTCACCAACACCGTGACGCGATCGCTGGTAGTTTACTACGACGGCCACACGATCCTGCGACGGGGTATTTTGGGAACGGTTCCCCAGGTAACGCCGGGAACCATTGTGCAACGAGTGATGACCACTCAGAAGCCAGTGTATTTGGTGAAGCTGGATCTTTATCCTGGACGGGTTGAATTCAACTACTTGCCTGACAATACCCAAGGGGTGATCTGCCAACCCCTAGGCGATCGCGGTGTGATCATCCTCGGAGCCAATGTTCCCCGTAGCTACACCGCTCAGGATGAAGCCTGGGTCTCGGGTTTGTCCGACAAACTTGCCCTAACGCTGCAAGACAGGGTTAGTTGTGGTCAACAGGGATAAGTGGGACGACTTAACGATGGGCGAATGGAGCGACGCCGAACTGCTCAAATCCTGATGAGACGAGGGCTGAGCAACGTTGAAACCCGGCACCTTAGCTTCATCGAACGTGAATTCGTTGCTGTAGCGCACCGTTTCATGAGGCTTGGATGCGTTGAGCGGAGCCATACCGCAGGCCATACGCCATCCTATCCATCCATAGAGTTCTTTCATAACATCATCAAACTCAGGTTCATGGAGTTGAGTTCACCCATCTAGACCTCACCAGCACCAGATCATGTCAACCAGCTCACTCCGTCAACGAGTAATCATCGACTTGAATATCTAAAGCAGGAGCATCGCTATCTGCTGAGCCGATGTGGATGCGGGCTGTGTTGCCAAAGCGGGCTAGATAGCGGGCCAGGGACGGCAAGTAGTTCAATACCCGGTGATGGGTAGCAGGGTTAGGACAGTGGATGACAAGAGTCAGCGCATCGACGGTGGTGGTAATTTGCCACTGGCAGCTTAGCAAGAGCGCCTGCATCACTCCATCACAGGATTCATAGAAATAGCGAGACACAGACTGACGCAGTTGCCGATGCAGGAGTTGGTCTAGAGATGAAGGATCCTGAGGCGAGGAGTCATCGGGATGCAGTAGGGGGGGATTCATAGCAAAAAACTCCGTAACGTTTGCATTGAGCGCGATCGCGTCAGAAAAGCTAAGGGACGGTCTAGCTCAAAGAGATATCGTATGGGTCTGCCCTAGGGCAAGGGCCGATCAATACCCCTTTAACATCCTGACAAGGGATCCATGATTCAGACGTAACCTGCAACAAAACGATAGCGGTCTTTTCCATCCGAATCCGCCACATCAGGAACAAATCACCGATTCTTGGGCGATCAAGGTCTCTGCTGATGCAACATTCAGGGTGCGGGCTGCACCAACGGCAAGCTGTCCTAGCAGCACTTGGGCTTCCGGAGATCGGCGTGGAGCCGCCAAGACGGGATAGCCGCTATCGATCAAACGCTGGGTGATCAACTGGGTGAGGCGTGGATAATGCACCATCGACCCCACGAGGGCAACATGGGTCAGCCCTTGTGCTTGGGCTAACTCCATCGCTAAGTCCGCGATCGCATGTCCTAGACCCACCTGAAAGCGGGCTGCCATCAACCCCATGGATTCTCCTTGGCTCAGATCTTCCAGCAAAGCATGCCACATAGAACGGGGATCTAAATAGGGAAGCCGCTGTCCTGTGCGTAAACGCATCTTATCCACCGAGAAGGGATAGGGCGATCGCTCCGCACGGATCCAGTCCGTAGGTTGAATACATTGCTCTAGAGCGTCCCCCCCCTGACCACCATAGTCTGCTGCCTCACGATGCAGGCCGATAGCCGCCGCCACGGCATCAAACCAGCGACTCACGGAGGAGGTTTTCGGCGCTTGGGCTCCAGTAATCATCAATTGGTTCAGCAAGATCCGTGGCTGTGCATGGAGAAACTGAATCAGCTCAAGCTGACCATAGACAGCATTGACATCATCCCAGTCAAACGCAGAAATGAGGTGGGCGTAGGTATTCCGCCAAGGTTCGGCGATCGCCCGCTCATTACCCAGCAGGGGAACCGGCTTCAGCGTAGCCAACCGCTGCACCTGATGGTAGTCTGCTCGGAAAAATTCGCCGCCCCACACCATGCCATCTTCTCCATAGGCCGGTTCATCAAAGGCCAGACCTAACACGGGCCCAGCTTCTAACGGCCAATGGTGCTCGACCAAGCAAGCCGCTATCTGGGCATGGTGCGACTGCACCGGATAAATTTGCACCGGATGGGTGACCACGGAGGAATGGGCATATTGGGGCATCGTTCCCTGGGGCTTGAGCTCTGTGGCGATCGCTTGGGGAGAAGCTTGTCTCCGCCGAGACCTAGAACTCAGGGGCTGGGATGCTAACCAGTTATGGGGCATCGGTAGCGCCAAGGCTCGACCTCGCCGCAATAGACCCACCCGCGAAGGGCGATCGCTCCCTAGGGCTGCCACCGTCGGCGATCGCTCAAAACCTGGGGGAAGGACAACGCCATTGGCCGGGAGCAACGCTCTACTCCTCAAGGAATGACGTTCCAACCGAGCTAACGGGGTCATGTTGATGTCAATATATTGCATACGCTGATCCTGCGCGGCGAACAAATCGTTCTCCTCATGCCCAGAGCCAGCATGAGCCTGCGTGGAGAGGAGATCACGGGATAGTGAAGCGATCGCCATCCTGGAAGCTGGTGGACTGACAAAAGCTGGTAACCCTCACCTCCAAGTCCTTGCCCCAAGGGCGAGGGGAGCCGATCTACCCTTCCGGTGTCCTGTCTCAAGAGCTGAGGTGCGGGCTTTCGGAAATCTGGCTCACAAATTTTCTCAGTCAACCAGTCCTAGACGTTTCTAGGTTAAGACGTCCTATCTTCGATTTTAGCGAAACAGCTTGCTTAGAGCCTGGCCATGGGTTAGGTGTTCAGCAGAACCGCATGTGCTCTTATGCAAAACCTCAAAACCCATCCCTGGATTTTAGAAGAGCTGGCCAAGAAATAGTGTGGCCTAGCTCACCTTGAGGCTATGATTTGCTGCACAGGCTACCCTAGAACCATGAACCACCTAGCCCACCTGCGACTGGCCAACCCTTCCGATGAGGCACGCCTGGGCAACCTCCTCGGTGATTTTGTTAAAGGCTGCCTTGCGAACCATAGCGATCGCTACAGCCCTGTCATCCTCCAAGGCATTCAAACCCATCGCGATATCGACCAATTCACCGATCGCCATCCCGTCCACTGTCGCAGCCGTCAGCGCCTTCAGCCACCCTACCGTCGGCTAGCCGGCATCATTATTGATATCAGTTACGACCATTTTTTAACGCGCAACTGGCATCACTTCTATGCCAACAGCCTTGATCAATTTATTGACGACATCTATCAGCTCCTGTGGCGCGATCGCGATCGCCTCCCAGAATCGTTGCAGCGGGCATTGCCGACCATGATTCAGCAAAACTGGCTGGGCGACTGCCGTACCATGGCTGGGGTCGATCGTACCTTTGCACGAGTAGCCCGCCGGTTTAAGCGTCCAACCTGCTTGGCAACCGCAGGGCAAGAGGTGATGCAGCATTATGATGATTTAGAACAGGATTTCCTAGACTTTTTCCCAAGGTTGATGCACTACGCAAAAGAGCTACAAAGGGATTTGTGACCAGAGAGCGATCGCTCCTTATCATAATGATTGTCTAAACTTATCTGCAGGACACCCTAGAAGATATGCAATCTGGTGACGTTGATATCTATCATTGCCCTAGGTGAGGTTTTATCAAGAGTCTAGTTGTCATACCACCCTGCATAGATGGCTAATACGCTGAGACGGACGTGATCCACCTAGTTGCTAAAGCAGAAACCCTTATGTGTCCTGAACTTCCTTTTCGTTCTTCTGTCTTCGTTCTTCTGTCTTCGTTCTTCTATTTTTCGGTACTAGGCTGATCCAAATCTGCGTACCATCCCAATCAGAGTGGCTATACAGACGATTTTCAGCCTAGCCCGCCTCAGCAGCAGCATCTTCAACTAAAGTCTAGTTATTTGCTCTTATAAGGGGTGTTATGATGCTTAGGAAAGATTTAGCAGGAGTCAGATGGGCTAGGGCATCCAAAGATTAGGGTGTTTTGAACCCATGTAGGCGTTGCTGAATGAGGCGATGAAATTGGCATGGTAGCAAGATGCTCCCACTCATTCACCATCAAGGTAGTGTGAGCGTTTCGCTCACGGTTTCTTAGCGCAAATCAGCAAATGGTCGATTCAGCAACGCCCCCGTGTAGGCGGGTTTGGTCTGTATAGCTGCCAGAGCGCGGGGATTTGCCGTCTCAACTGAATGGATGACCGCTATATATTCAGTACAACGAGCAGTTAAGCGGAAGAGGCAGTCTCAACTAATCGCGTCAGCGGAGGGTTCATGGCTATGAACATCATCGGCGAACTTGCACAGCTTATCGATCACAAGCGCGACGCCTTGCTTGCTGAGTGGCGGGCCCAAGTCCGGACACTCCCAGCAGCGCGGGATCTCGACGTGCCGAACCTCAACGATCACATGCCCCATCTGCTGACAGAACTTGCAACCGCCCTCCGAGTCGGGTCAAGCGAGACGATCGCCCAAGCCCTTGTCGGCGACAGTCCATCCACCCACGGCTTGCAGCGGGCCAAAGACGCCTTCGATATTGAGGAGGTGGTTGCCGAATACAACATCCTGCGCGGCTGTATCCACGACCTAGCCGATCGGAATGGTTTGAGCATACAGGGAAGGCCGTTCCATGTTCTCAACCGCGTCCTCGATGGAGCGATCGGGTCGGCTGTGCAGTCATTTGCTACCCATAAGGCAGTCGAGGTGCAACGGCAGCGAGAGCAGTATTTATCGTTCGTAGCCCATGACCTGCGCACGCCCCTGAATGCCATTGCGCTTTCCGCGCGGGTTCTCGAAAAGCTCCTTGCTCGGGATTGTACCGAAGCGCCACAAGCTACACAGATGATCAAGATTCTCAACCGGAATGTTCACCACCTAGAAGAGTTAATCAGTAAGGTCATCAAGGAGAACACCAATTTGGTACCCGAGGTCGGCGTTAAGTTGGCGCGCCGGAACTTTGATCTGTGGCCCTTGGTCGAAGTCCTCATCCATGACCTCTACCCCGTTGACGGGACAAGCACCACTCGCCTGACCAATACCGTACCCGAGGATTTTGTCGCCTACGCTGATGCCAGCCTGGTGAGACGGATTTTCCAAAACCTGATCTCCAACGCGATCGCCTATACGCCGCACGGGGAAGTCATCATCGGTGCGCGTGAGATAGGTGTGGCAGGTGATGTTGAGTGTTTCGTTCAAGACAATGGGGGCGGGATCTCGCCGGAGCGCTGCCAGACCGTGTTCGAGAAACACGAAACAGATCCCGATAAGAAAGGAGGTTTTGGGCTGGGTCTCGCCATCGTTAAAACGTTTGTCGAAGCGCACGACGGGGTCGTGACCTTAGAGAGCGAACTCGGTGTCGGCTCAATATTCCGGTTTACGCTCCCCGGACGACAAAGGTAGCGGCAACGCCCGGTTAGGCAAAGAACTTCAGCATAATAGTCGGTATTTCAAGGGCGATCGCCCATCTCGTAGAATGCTCTAGCGCAGCATCACGCATCCTCCTAAGAAACCAATGCGTATTAACCAACTCCAGCAATATGATTCCATGGATAAAGGAGCAACCAATTTTCCTGGGAGGGGTGTAGCTATGACATCATCCATAGGACAGAACAGCATCTGCATAACAGCCTAAAGAATACTGCTATACGGATAATTTTCAGCCTAGCCCGCATCAGTTGAAGAGCATTCAACTATGGTCTAGCTATTTGACCTGATGAGGGATGTTATGATGACCTGAGAGGATACATTCAGCATAAACAACAGTTGAGCTGCTTAGCTTTTGGTTGGGACGGTGCATGACAACTGTCCATTAGATTTCCAGGCATACATGGAGCAAGTTTTTCTGGCTGAGATGCTCAGGCGATTTGAGGGTAAAGTTTTTCATGAAGCCTGGTTTGAATAAGGGGCAATTAGTAAAGTGGAACGATGATAGAGGGTTTGGATTTATCAAGCCCAGCGAAAGCGGAGAAGAGGTTTTTCTCCATATCAGTGCCATAAGAACAACGGGTCGTCGCCCAAAAGTTGGAGACACCATTTTCTATGAGTTAGTCACTCAATCGGATGGAAAAACTCGTGCTTCTGGTGCTGCAATTCAAGGCGTTGTTTCCCAATCTTCAACATTACAAAACGTAAAACCTGCGCCAAACAAGCAGAGAAGTGCGCCAAGCAAGCGGAGAAGAAGGAAAGGTGGATTGATCGAAACTATCCTTGGTCTCTTTGTCCTTGTCATTATGGCCGGCATTGTTCTGCTTCAGATACAGAGCAGTCCTAGCCGCTCACCCACACCAATTGCATCAATTGTAAAACCAGACTGTGTTGTCAAAGGTAATATTTCAATTTCCACGGGGGCTAGGCTTTATCATGTTCCAGGCATGAGAGATTACAGCGGAACAATCATTGATCCTAGCAAGGGAGAAAGGTGGTTCTGCTCAGAATCAGAAGCGGTTGCAGCAGGTTGGCAGAGAGCACCAAGATAGCGTTGCAACCCAATCATTCGGTTCAAAAGATAATTAAAAGCCACCCATGGTGAAGTGACCTTTAACTTACCTTCACTCCACTGAGTTGCTGTACTACCCAGGGCGATCGCTTATCTGCAAGATGCGTTGGCTACTCGGCTACTTAATGGTTGCAATGATCGCAACAGATGTAATTCCTAGGTTACTCCATAGGCACAATAATTAAATAGCGACGTTGTTTGTTAGCTTACCCATTAAATTCTGGCGCGCTCGGTAGGGGTTCGCCTCACATCATTTCAACCGTTAGACAGCAACGGCGTATCAAACCAATGCAATCAAAGAAAGAGAGTTGATGCTGTATGATAGGTCTCTACACAGCACTTTTTTTAGCAAAAGAGCAATGCGCAAATTTGTGATGCATGGTGACGGTTTACCCCAATGGTCTTCGCCTATTAGCCATGCCGTCGTTGTAGATAATATCTGTTATCTCAGTGGTCAACTTTCCATTAACGAGTCTGGTGACTATATTCCAGGTACCGTCCGCGATGAAGCCGAGCGGGCTTTTAGTAACCTTTTCGCCGCCCTTCGAGCTGCAGACTTCTCCGTAGACGATCTCACCTTTATTGATATTGCCTTTATTGACCTCAATGACGTAGCGGAAGTCAATAAGCTATACGCTGATCTATTTCCAGAAGATCGACGACCCGCTAGGACAATCTATCAGGCAGCAGCGCTTCCTTTTGGTGGTCGAGTGAAGGTCATGGGAGTCGCTATCAAAGAGCGATCGCTTGACTCATGATAGACAGGTAAGCGATCGCTCTGGAATGGGCCTTGGGATGGGCGATCGCCCTAGGTTTGAGACGCTAGACAGTAGCGATCGCGTCCCTGTTGTTTCGCTGCATAGAGGGCCTGATCCGCCGCCGCAAAAAGACTATGGGGCGATCGCTCCTCGGAGGGAATGAAGCTAGCAATGCCCATACTGGCAGTTACGTGGGCACTGACGCTGGAATCGGCATGGGGAATTTGCAACTGGGCGATCGCTGCTGACACTTGCTGGGCCACATGGATGGCACCCACTTCACTGGTATTGGGAAGAATAATCGCCAACTCTTCACCTCCGTAGCGGGCGACTAGATCTGCCGGTCGGCGAATCGTCGCGGTTAAGGCTTGGGCGATCCGCTTCAGGCAATCATCGCCTGCTTGGTGTCCATAGCGATCGTTGTAGGATTTGAAGTAGTCCACATCGCAGACAATCAACGACAGCGGCAGTTGTTCCCGTCGCAGCCGTCGCCATTCTTGATCGAGGTAAGCATCAAATCGACGGCGGTTGGCCAACTGGGTGAGACCATCCAGATTCGCTAAGCGCTGTAGCTCTAGATTCGCCATCTGCAATTCCATTTCCGATTGCTTTTGGCGGGTGATGTCTCGAAAGGTAACCGCAAAGCCATCCCCTAGTTTGACAGACACCAGTTGGAACCAGGTTTCAATGCCTTCGTAGACATGGTAGAGTTCGCGCTCTAGCACCTGTCCGGTTTCGACCACGTTGGCCAAGGACGGGAATAATGCACTATCGACCTTATCCAACAGCGATCGCAGCAGTAATTTGCCGGTGAGATCTTCGCGCCGTTGTCCCACCAGCCGTGCCGCAACGGGGTTGACCACCAAGCAACGAAAATCGGCAATTTCTCCCAAGCGATCGCGCACCGACTGGGCCGCGCCAACCCCGTCTAGGGAACTGTTTAACACACTCGCCAGCAGCGCCCGAGATTGATAAAGAATTTCCTCCGTCTGCTGCCGCGTTTCAATTTCCTGCTGCAGGCGAGTATTCTGTTCACAGAGCTGCTGCCGCTGCCGCTGAATGGTGAGATGGTTTTCCAACCGGGCCAGCACCTCTTCCACCTGGAATGGCTTGCTGACATAGTCCGATCCCCCCACCTGGAACGCACGCACCTTATCGAGGCTGTCATCGAGGGCGCTAAGGAAAATCACGGGAATGTGACTGGTTTTAGGATTGGCTTTGAGCGACCTGCAAACCTCATACCCATTTAGGCTGGGCATGTTAATGTCGAGCAAGATCAAGTCTGGCAGGCGAATATCAATGGCATTGAGAGCCATCTCGCCGTTGGTTGCCTTGCGAACTTTGTAACCCTGTTCAATGAGCAAGGTTGACAGGAGACGAATGTTATCCGGTTGGTCGTCTACCACAAGGATGTCAGCCTTGGCGGAGGAGTGAGGAGCGCTAGTCATGCTGCAAGCTGGCCAATTGAGTAATGTGATCGAAGTGGAAATTGTTGGTCAGATCAGTCAGTCCGTTAATCAGGGAGGCATGGCAGGATGGAATGTCCTGAATGAGACCATGCAGGTATTCATCATCACCGCTGCGGGCGGCGGTGTATAGCTCCTGAACCCAGGTGGGGGGCATCACCGATAGGTCTTCAGGGGTGAGATCGAGGGGATCCAGGGTTGCTGGGGGGGCGATCGCCTGCTCTTCGTAAACGTAGCGCAGACCCAGGTAGTCTGCCATTTTGCTAAATAAATCAGCTTCTCGAAACGGCTTACGGACAAAGTCGTTGCAACCTGCGGATAGTACCACAAGTTTTTCCTCTTCTAGGGCGCTGGCCGTCAAGGCCAGAATCACCGTCGCCTGTCCTTTAAGGGATGCGCGAATTTGCTTGGTGGCCTCATAGCCATCCATCACCGGCATCCGCATATCCATCCAAATGAGATGGGGATCCCATTCTTCCCAGATGGCGATCGCTGTCTGGCCATGCTCTGCCTCCCGCACCAGCAGGCCAATGGGGGTGAGTAGCTTCATCAGCAGTTGACGATTTTCCCACTTATCATCCACCACCAAAATGCGGTATTGGGGCAAACCCGGTACGAGGCCAATGACCCGGCGATCGGAGATCTGGGGCTGCACATCGGTTGCGCTCACGGGCATAGCTTGAATATAAAACTGAAACTGGGATCCTTGTTGGGGGATGCTGCGAACCGTGATTTCCCCGCCCATGAGCTGAATAAATTTTCGGCTAATGGGCAAACCTAAACCTGTCCCCTGGTTAGACAGCCTCCCACTTTCGGTTTGGGCAAAGGCTTCAAACAAGAAATCGAGTTCATGGTCGGCAATGCCTACCCCCGTATCGATCACCTCAAACTGAATCATCCAAGGGGTTGGCGGTGAGGTGAGCTTGGGCTTCGATGGCACCCAGGCGCGCAGGGTCACACAGCCTGCTTCGGTAAATTTAATGGCATTACTCAGCAGGTTGAGCAACACTTGGCGGAGCTTGCGCTGGTCGGTGTTGACATAGCGTGGCACATCCGGGGCGATCGCCACGTTGAGATCCAACCCTTTCCCCTCTGCCCGCAGTTGCATCATGGTGTGCAGCGCTTCTAATAACCCGTAGAGGTCAACATTATCGGAGGACAGCACCGTCTTGCCTGCCTCAATTTTGGACATTTCCAACACATCATTGATCAAATCTAGGAGATGTTCACCGGCCCGATGAATGATTTCCAGATTTTCTCGATGCTCATTAGAAATACTGCTGTCCCGCAGCATAATTTGAGTGAAGCCAATCACGGCATTGAGAGGCGTCCGTAGCTCATGGCTCATATTGGCCAAAAACTCACTCTTGGCCTTGTTGGCCGCATCTGCCGACTCCTTCGCGGCCTGCAGCGCTAGTTCAGCCCGCTTGCGATCGCTGATATCCCGCACCAGCCCTTCGTAATAGAGAATGTCTCCGTTGGCATCCCGCACCACTCTTGCCGTTTCCGAAATCCACACATGGCTACCATCGCGGCGACGGATTTCAGACTCAAAATTGGCGATCAGATCCTCTTGGTGGAGAATGGCCAGAAACTCCGCCCGTCGATTGGGATGACTATACAAATCCGAAGCATTGAACTGCGACTCTAGAAATTCCTCCGTGGTGGCATAGCCGTAGAGCTGCACCAAGGCTAAATTGGCTGCTAAATATCGCCCATCGGTCGTCGTTTGGAAAATACCGTCAACGGCGTTTTCAAAAATGCTGCGATAGTTCAGCTCCGCCTGCTTCAGCGCCTGCTCAATTTTCTTGCGCTGCGTAATATCTTCAATCACCGACAAAATGCAGGGATTACCGTTGACTGGAATAATATCGGCGGAGACGATGCCGGTAATAATTTGCCCCGACTTGGTGACAAACTCATGCTCCTGCCCCCGCACCACCCCCTGTTCTTGCAGCAGTTGGCGAAATTGCTCGCGGGAGTCTAGGTTATTCCAGTTATTAAACTCCAGCGTAGTGCGTCCGACAACTTCATCCCGCTCATAGCCAAAGGTTTCCAAGAAACGATTGTTGACTTCAATGTAGCGGCGATCGCTGAGGTCAGTAATCGACAAAATGACGGGACTGGCGCGAAAAGCAATGGAGAACTTAGCCTCCGACTGCCGCAGGGTTTCTTCAAGCTGGGCCTGCTCATGCAAAATTTGGGCATGGTTGTGGGTTTGCTCGGCCAGAGCCTGGGTGCGCTGTTCAATTTGCTGAACAATCTGTTGGTTGATCTGGGCTAGCTGCGCATGGTGCTGCTGTTGCTGGATTTCCAGCACATACTGCCGCAGGGCTTGGTGTAGGACAAGGCGCAGGCTAGGACGGTGTAAGGGTTTCAGCAGCAGACGATGGCTGGGCGATCGCTGAAAAAGAGCATCTGCTGAATCGCAGGGTTCCACCAGGCTAATGCCCACGGTTTGCGGAGACTGGCTCTGCAGCACCTCCCAGAAGCGATCGCCCCAGTCTGGCTCAACGCAGTCCATGAGGGCGATCGGGATAGCCTGCTCCGCCGCTTGGCAAGTTTGTACAACATCCAGGGCTGCCTGCCAATGGTCAAACGTGCGCACGTCCAGGCTGGCATGGTTCAGAAGTTCAGCATCCAAGATCTTACAGATGCTTGATAGTTCCTGCTCAAGTAGGACAGCAAGACTACTCTGGGAACTAATGCATAAAACGGTGAGATGGGCCATGCTCGTACGGGGATAGGTCGTAGAAAGCGTCACGGTAGAGAAGACAGCGATCGCTGAGGGGTTAGCACAGGGACGATGACCTCATCCCCTAACCCCTTCTCCCCAAAAAGGGCGAAGGGGGACTGGATTCAAAGTCCCTCTCCCGCTCTGGGAGAGGGATTTAGGGTGAGGGCTACAAAAGTGGGCTATACCCGATCGCCTAGGGGTTAGCACGGGGACGATGACAGAATCTTAGCCCAGATTCGGGATCAGCATATGGTCAAGACGGGCTGCCTAGGGCTGCATATGATCGGGATAACCCAGGATGGGCTTGGGGTCGGGCGGCTGGTAGGTGAGGGCTTTACTGGTATATTTCTTCAGCCCCACCACCGCCTCCGCTAGTTTCACCGCCGCTGCGACAGCATCAATCACCGGAATGCCCAGCCGGGCTTCCAGTTCATGATCTAGCCCCGCCATGCCAGCACAGCCGAGACAGACAGCTTCGAGGCGATCGCTGGCCATGGCATCCCGGATCTCTCGCTCCAGGGCATCCACCGTGGCGGGGCGATCGGTCTCCGTTTGGGTTACCGGAATGCCCGTGGTGCGAATAGAGACGCAGCGATGGCTAAAGCCAGCTTTGTGAATCGTTTTTTCAATCATATCCAGAGTGCGATGCTGGGTGGTGACCACGCCCCAACGGGCCGCCAGCATATTGGCCACATACATACTGGCTTCCGCCACGCCAATCACCGGACAACGGGTGAGTTCCCGCGCTGCTTCTATGCCCGGATCACCCCAGCAGGCCAGAATAAAAGCATCGAAATCATCACCTGATAAGATAATTTCTTCTAGAATGCCAGGAATAGCTAAATATTCATCATAGTAGCTTTCAACAGACTGAGGCCCCGATCGCGGCTGGGTGGTGACGATTTCAACATGGGGCGATCGCACCTGTTGAGCAATGCGATCAATCTCCTGCGTCATCAACTCAAACGTATTGCCATTAATGACCTTAATCCGCATAGACAGCCCTTAGTGTAAAAATTGAAGTAAGTTGCTGGCGTTAAAATAACTAGAGCGATCCAGATCAACTCTAGACATTTTATCCAGCCTGTTTTCAGGATAACGGGGGCAGATCAAACTGGACTGGCATCACCCAAGGAAGCGAGAATAGCTCCTAGGTCTAGATAGGCTTCTCCCACATCAGCGATCGCATCCAGCAACATTTCCCGCTGTTCGCGGTAGTTGGAGATGCCTGTAGGTAAGGAGGACAGCCCGCGCTGTTGGCGCAGACGGTTCAGCCAGGTGCGTCGCCATGGGCCATTATCGAATAAGCCATGGAGATGCGTGCCCCAGAGAAGCTGAGCGTTGTCTACGACGCCTAGATTGCGATCGTCAAATAAGGCGGTAAAAGGTGACTCACCGGTTTCATTAACATCTTTATCCAAAGTGTGACTACGTCCTTGGCAGAACTCATAGCCCACCACCGGCAATCCTGCCTGGGGATAGTTAGAGGTCACCGATCGCTGCCTCGCTGTTTTTTGGGAAGTAATCACTGTTTTCAAGGGAATAAGTTCTAGTCCCTTAAAGCGTCCTTCCTGACCTTCAATGCCCTCCGGATCTGCCAATAGCTTACCCATCATTTGAAAGCCACCACAAATCCCCAAGACAGTGCCACCCGCCGCTGCATAGTTTTGCAATTGTTCAGCCATGCCAGTGCGCTGCAGGGTTAGCAAATCAGCGATGGTAGATTTGGAGCCGGGGATAATCACCGCATCAGGATAGCCCAGGGTTTCCTTCAAACCTACGTAGCGCAGAGAAACGCTGGACTCCGATCGCAGGGGATCAAAGTCCGTCAGGTTAGAAATTCGCGGTAGCTTGATAATCGAGATATTGACTTCGCGACCGCTATCGTGGGTACGATGATCAATTAAGGAAAGAGATTCAATGGCAGGAAAGTTTTGGTCGAGGTAGGGAATCGTACCCACCACCGGAATGCCTGTGCGCTCTACCAGGGTTTGAATGGTGGATTGCAGCAGCGATCGCGATCCGTGAACCTTGTTGAGGATGAGTCCCGCTACCCGCGATCGCTCGTCAGGTTCCAGAGTTTCCAGGGTTCCTAAAACTTGCGCAAACGCTCCATCTCGCTCTAGGTCAACCACCAAAAAAACTGCTGCATCAAGGGACTGAGCTACCCGAAAATTAGAAACATCGTAGGGTTTAATCGGCAGCTCTGACGGTGTCCCCTCTCCTTCGCAGACCAGCACATCAAACTCATCTTTGAGTCGATGCAAGGCGTCTTGAATTACCCGCCATGCTGCTTCATGGTGCTGCGGATAATAGTCCGATAGATTAATTTCACCAATTGCCGTTTTGCCAGCAAACACCACGCGGGCGATCGCTGCATCTTGAAGCTTGAGGACGATGGGATTCATATCCACCCGTGGCAGGGTTTGGGCTGCCCAGGCCTGCACCGCCTGCGCATAGCCAATTTCGCCACCGCTCGATGTAAAGTACGTGCTCACCCCACAGGTTTGGGCCTTAAAGGGGCCAACTCGCCAGCCTTGGCGAACCAAAATTCGGGACAAGGCCGTCACCAGCAGCGATTTTCCCGATCGGGAAAGCGTTCCCAACAGCATAATTGCCTTCATGTCAGTGCCTCCCACTGGTGCATTACTGTAGCCATTCTGACCAGCGTATCCATCGACTTAGGGTATTGAGGATGCGATCCAGCCAAGATGGCGGTGGCATCGTTTTGGCTGAATGCCACTGATCCAGCAGCAACCGACCTAGGGGGGTCAACCGAAAACTATCGGTTAAGCCTTGTCCATCCACTTCCCGACGCAGCATCCCCACCTGGATCAGCCACAGAAGTTCTGACTCTGCGACCAATTCCGCCACAGGACGACGAGTATAGCCCAGCTTGCGGCCCGATTCTCCAGCGATCGCCCCTAGGGCAACCCCCTCCCGACTCATAATGACAAATAAAGCCGGGGAAAAGGGCGAACAGCGCACTGCTCGCTCAGCTCGAAGGATCGTGCGGCGTGGATAGCGAGCGAAAATCGGGTTTGACTTTACCGAGGTCATAGATCTGCTAAAGGCCCTAGGGGATAATCACCGAAAGAGGCAGCCTTGCCTGAATCTTCTACATTCTATGCCGGCCCCCGACAAATGCCCAACTTAGCTGACATGGACGCTGGACGTCGCAGCCCCCTCGCTCCCAGAGGCTTCGCTCAGCCAGCGTAGCCCCTGGGAACGTCTCCCGAAGGAAGAAAGCCAAAAAACCATCGTTCCCTAGCCCCTCTGGGGCAGCTACGCCAACGACTTCGCACAGGGAAATCGTTCGCTCAGGGAACTCGTCGGCTCTGAGAACTCGTTCGCACAGGGAAACAATGAGCCCAGGAAACCCTAGTGCCCCACTACTCAATGACTAGAAGAAGACTAGAAGAATGCCGTGAGTACCTTGGCATAGCCCCAGACATCACTCCCGAGATTCCGACGGTTCATTTTCTTGACTGAGCAATTGTTCTAGCCGATCCTTCGACCAATATTCCGTGGAAAGGGAAATGGTGATAATTTCCGACAGCTTAATCAACCAAACGGTTCGCTCACAGCAATCGTCTCCCTCATCCGGTGTAGGAATATACAGATCGAGCAGCTCCACAAAGTCTGCATCGAGATAAATGGGCACCCCCATAAAGTCGCCATGGGGCAGCCGCACTCGAACTTCATGGCCTTGGCGAAATGCCTCTTGAAGTCGAATGTAGAGCCGATTTTGTCTGGGGTTAATGTCTAGCATCATATCTCTACTGCTTAGTTCATACATGGGGGCGATCGCTCATCTATGGGCGGCGATCGCAGAGGGTTGGGCACATGATTCTAACATCGGGTGCTCAACTCGGCATGGATGGCTGGGGTTCGAGCCACTTGTGTAAAATGTCGCGGGTGGGTTGACGGAAGCCAGACCGTTCATAGAGCGATCGCGCCTTGGGATTATGGTGATCGACCACAAGACTAAGAACTTTGATGCCCTGACGGCGGCAGGTGGTCTCCATCAAGTCCAGCATCTGCGACCCAAGCCCCTGCCCTTGAAACGCTGGTCTTAGGTAGAGCTCATCGAGCAAGGCATCTCGCCCGCCCAGCTCCAGGCTATAGCCAAAGGTAATGATTCCATAACCAGCGATCGCTTGATGGGCTTCCACTAGCCAAAACTGGCCATAGGTCTCGTTTTGCAAAAATTCCGTCAAGACAGGACGAGTCCATGATTCTTGAAACTGAATTCGCTCGATTGCATAGAACTCCTGCATCAGGTTCAGGGCAAGTTCAAGGTCTGCCAGTGTTGCCAAGCGATAGGTCACATCAATCGCCGTTTTGCTCATTGCAGATTAGCTCGTACAGTAATTGTGCATATTCTGGCCATATTGCCCCAAAAAGGGCAACCTTGACCAGTGAATTCTAGAAATCGTGCAAGTGGGCGGGGATGCGTCTAGTCCCAGACTGCCCCGAGCGATCGCCCCATGTTAGTCAAAGCGATCGCCCCTGGCTCTAGGAGTTGTCCTATCTAAACGATTCAACAAGAACGCCCGCAGCTAACAAACATAGGACAATCAAGACGATCCGCCATAGGAATAGAGCAATCAGAAATATAAAGATCTCTGCCACAGGCAGAACGCCCAGGGTGATAGAAACCAATGAGAAGAGAGTGCCACCAAAGACAAACAAGAGCGTATACTTGCCAACCTGGATAGCAGCGCTAAATAACCAATTAGGGGGATAATTCGGTCTCATGGTAGCCTCCCGTTCCGCTAGGGGTAAGTGGATGGAGTGAGTCGAATGATGAGTGGCGTAAAGGTTAGATGAAGAATGGTTGGATAGCAATCACGTAACGCTGATAATGTTGGCACCCCTTACCACGGACATACACACCTAGATCTGTAAATTACGGTTAGGTTGTGCCAGGTTTTGGAGTGAATCGGGAGCTGGGTTGTCTGCCAAGACGACGGGATGGCAACGTTGCCGATCGCTTGTCTTTAAGGAGAGCGGCAACCGTTATCAAAGCCAGGGCAGCGGTAGACGATCATGGCATCACCTCACGATTCCGAGCAGAAGGACACAGAATTTTGCATCCGCCAAAGCTGCATGAACAGTGCCTCTAAGCGATCGCCCAGACAGGTCATGACAATGCCGTCGTGGGTATGGCGATCGCTGGCAATCCATACCCCAGGGAGGCTGACTTCAATCCAGTGTTCGTCAACAGCCTCTAGGGTAATGACTGAATCCTGCGAAAAATGGCGGCATGGATTCGTCCATTCAGCTTGAATGGCCTGTTCTAGATCGGTTCGTTGAATCGCTTGAGTGGAAAACAACAGGGAGGCGCGACTGCTGTGAATGTGCATGCTGTGCCCCGTACGTAGCGCTAGCAAAGCTCGACGAGCGAGCAGCACCTCTAGGGGCTCGGCGACCCGTTCGAGATACAACCCCATATCGGAGTAGGTGAGTTTGAGCATGGATCACCTCTGGGTTAAACCATCTGGATGAGAAAAATGATGAATATAACGATGCGATCGCGGAGCCTAGAGACCAACAAAAACCCCGCTCCTGGTAACTCAGAAGCGGGGTCAAGATCTAGCCCAAGGCTAGGTTTAGGTGACACTGGGTATGACCTGAGGTCGATACCTACCGCTCTGATGGATGACTTGGATTGGATAGACGAAAATAGGGTGATCAATCCCTAGGACATCGGCACTTACATCTAGGTTGTTGGTTTCACGATGGAGCAGGGATACCAATCGGCCGGTATCATCCAACAGGCTGGATACGAGCGATCGCAGCCCAGCGGTCAACGCAGCCCCTACAGGTTCACCTGTCGCCTGGATGCCAAGCCCTAGAGCCCATGCGATCAGCCCATGCCCCAGGAGATGACATACCCCAAGGCTGGAATGCGTGCCATGCCCATGGGTAGCCCGGCACCGATGGTCGGTGCTGCTTGCAGCCAGCGATCGCTCAACGGATACGCCGTTGAGGTGCTGTAGAAGTGGCTGTAGGGCAAGGGGTCTAAACATGGAACTAGCCAGGGTTGAACGGTGAAGATAGAAAAATTTTGAACAATACAGGTCTAAGCAAGATAGATCAATGGCTTGACGCCCAGGAGGGGCAACGGTGAAACCAGTCGGGAATCACAGCCAGACCTGACCTGGAAACTGGAAAGCAGATGCCATTAATCCCAATACAACTCAAGTATCCAAATACTACACTTGTAGCATCTAGAATGTCCAGCTTTTTTCACGATCTTGAGGATGTCCTTAGGTTTTCCATTCTGTCACCAGGGTGAGGCTTAACCAGGTGCCCCGATCGTCATAGCTGCGAATCAGCCGCTGGCGGAGATCAGGGCGCACCAGCCAACCTGCTTCCAAGAAGAAAGAGCGCCGGTTGGGAATCGTCAAAGGTGTGTTGCAAGACGCTCCATCAGGCAGCATCAGCAGTTGGATTGCATAGGCTCCTTGCTTGAAGGTGAGCGTCGCGCCATCAATGCTGGCTTCAGAGGTAATGTAGCGATCGCTCCATAGTAAAGATTGGACGAGGCGATCGCCCTCGCGTTGAATCGTGAGCGTCGTGCGACAGGTGGTGGGCGATCGCAGATCGGCATAGAGGGTAATCGCTTCCCCGCGCCATAGACCGACGAGTTGATCCACCGTCAGGGGTGGGCGCTCTGCCGCTTGGCTGCCCTGCCGCTGTTCGCGAATCAGAGTGATGCTGTCCAGATGGCTCTCGGTGTTAAAAAGCGGCACCAAACGTAGGCGGCGATCGCCCTCAATAAACCCAAATTCAGCCCCAAACTGCGAGAAGGGGCCGTACTGCATCGATCCTTGGGAAAAGGCTCCGTTTTCAAAAAACAGGACACTCCGACTTAAGGAGCTGTACTCAAAGGTTTGAGCAGATTCAGCAGCGCCATTGCTGGGAAAACGCTGCACCGTTTGCTGCATGGTTGATCGATCCGTCGTGGGCACCAAGGAAACCAGCGTCGGCGTGTCTGATTCGACCTGTCCACTGGTTCCAAGACGCGTGAACGAGCCGGCCCACATACCTGAATTTTTCAAAAGGCGTTCCCATTGGGAGAGGGAAGGTAATTCCGTCATCGACCTGCGCATAAATGTTGATGATAGCGATGTCACGGCGATAAGCGATCGCTCTATCGGTGACCACATCTATAAGATGCAGGATTTTCGATTCGTTTGCAGCCTTTTTGTAGCCTTTTTAAAGGACATCGCCTGGCCAATAGTTGTCTATCATGGCTCTACCAACGATGAGACTCCGCGCCCCTCCAATGGGGCTTAAGGTTCATGCCCCTTACCCCAATCTGCGAGAACAGAAAATCTCATCATGAGAATTACTGAAAAATCTGTGCCGAAATTATCAAAATTCACACAAGCTTGTATAATGACAGGCTCAGTCTTTTAACAAAATGTAAAGTATTAGAGAGTGATTAATATGGTCATTTCTCAATCAATCTGGGTTGCGTCGTATACCGTAGCGGCGACACTGACAGGGCAGGCTGCATCTAGCTTAGAGATGGGTTTATCGGATGCACTGCTCATGGCGGAAGCTGGAGTTTCCCAGGTATCGCCCCAGCTAGGCGAGCAGCTCATCAGTGACCTCAACCCAGATTTTAAAAAGCCAACGTGGCAAATGGCTTTCAATTCCGATGATCCCCAAGGCGATCGCCCGCCATCTGAGGCACCCTTGTGGCTAGGAGATGCGTTCAACTCCATGGCCGTCATGCCCGAGTTGTCTACGCCTTTGTCGGTAGACGTCACCTACGTCCCGCGCTTCCACCTGCCCCTGCCTGAGGGAGTAGAGATGCCATCGGCCTTTCAGCCCATAGCCTCCGATCATCAATGCATGCCCTTCCCAGGCGAGGAGGTGGGCCTGCTCACCAGACCGGTATTAGCCAACGACAAGCACCAAGCCAGCTATCAGGTTTGGGTGGGTAAATATCCAGTGTTCGAACTGCCCACGGAAATTCGAGCCGATTGGGTGGCGCAGCGACTACGCTACCAGTTGGAAGAATTTTCCTTGGAGCCCATGAATGTGCGGCTCGTGCAGCGCGATGGCGTCCCGACGCTGTATCTCAACGATCAATTGCTGGTAATGGTGCATGATGACCTAGCGACAGCCTATGATCGCAGCGCCGATCTTCTGGCGATCGCTTGGGCCAACAATTTACTGATTGCCCTAGGGCAATCCCCCATGTCCCTCGTCGAAGCCCAAACCCAGCTTTATGGTCTTGCCTACACCGGGGAAGTCATGGATGGTCTGGCATCTTGGTATGGCCCCTATTTCCACGGTCGCATCACGGCGACAGGGGAAACCTTTGACCAAACCGAGCTGACCGCAGCCCATCCCTCTCTGCCCTTTGGCACGTACTTGGAGGTGATCAACCTAGACAACGACCAATCTGTGATCGTGCGCATTAACGATCGCGGCCCCTACGTAGGAGAGCGATCGCTCGATCTGTCTCACCAAGCAGCCCAGTGCATCAACAGCGAGGGAAGCGGAGTGGTTAACTACGAAGCCCATGTGCTGGCAGCCCTTCCCCAAACCCCTCCCACGTCGTCTGCCGCCCTCGTGAATGATCACCTGATTGCCCAGGCTCAAGAGCGACGGCAGGATAATCCGTCTTAGGGGTGCTGGTGCCATGGTTTGACCTTAGAGCTACGGGAGAAACACCCCCTGGTTGAGATCTGGTTGAGATCGGTAGGTGCGATCGCAAGAACAGCTTGGTCTAAACCTAGCTAGAGGAGGCATTCAGGAGCGATCGCCCTTCATCCCTTACAGTTCTAGACAGGTTTGTGAGCCACCCAATACTTGCTCATGAAATGGGTTACGGTCGGTTCCACCGTGAATCCGGACGTTTCTAAACGTTTCACCAAGTCATCGGTCACATAGTGGCGGTAGTAAGGTTCATGGAACATTTTCGGGAAGTTGCGCATGTTCACCGCAAATTCAGGAGAATCACTTTCCTGAATCGAGTCACAAATGACCAGCGTTCCCCCCGGCTTCAGCACCCGAAAACATTGATCGATCACAGCTTGGCGGGCTGCCGGCGGCAGTTCATGAAACAAAAAGACACAGGTTATTCCATGAAAATAGCCATCTTGGTAGGGCAGTGCTTCTGCATTTGCCTGGGCCAATTGGGGCAGCTCGCCCGGCAGTTGAGATAGATGTTGATTAGCCTTGCGGAGATAGGCAGGCGACAAATCTGTTCCATAGAGTGAAGCTTGGGGGAAAGTGCCGCGCACAAACCGCAGCGTTCTCCCGGTTCCGCAAGCCACATCCAGAACTCGCAGTTGGCTGGGCAGCACGGTGCTAAACGCCGCCAGCCCCTGTTTCAACGGTGCCAGGACTCGCCGCCGCATGGCATCGGCGGAGCCATTGAAGAGAATTTCTACCTGCAGGTCATAGAGGTTAGCAGAAAGATCGCTGAGATAGCCATTGGTTTGATGGTGAAAATTCTGCAAATAGTAGCTGGGATAGGCCTCGGTATTGATCGTCGTGTCAAAGTCTTGATGACGTTTTTGCTTAGCCCGCTCCCAGATGATGGGCATATCCATCACTAACAGGGGATAGAACCGGAAAAAATCATCCCAGGGATTATCAAACAGCAGCTCGACCGGATACACACCCTGCTCTGCATCATGCCAATCCGTCTCCAGTAAAACGTTGAGTCGCTGATGAAGCAGAGCCAGAATATCTGCGGGCAAGGAATCGGTTTGGCGGTCTTCGAGAGGAGAAAAAAAGCTGAGCATTTGACTGCTCAGGGTCTTATGGGCTAAACCAAATGCGCTCTTGCCTTGCTGAAACGTTTGATAAGCCAGCTTAGTCAGGGTATCTGTCATGGGATTGCTTAGCAGAAATTCATCGATTCACGGTTTACTGTAAATAAGTGTAACGAAGAAATGAGGGTCAGTTCAGCCGAGGATGGAAAACTCCTCAGAAATGGCAGATCCCCTTTTCGGTACAATTAGGGCGATAGATCAATCAGTTGAGAGATCCAAGGGATAGGTATATGCGAATTTTAGTCATGGGTGGCACCCGCTTCATTGGTGTGTACCTCACACAGCTTTTGGTTGAGCAGGGGCATGAGGTGGTGCTGTTTAACCGAGGCAATCGGCCCGCTCCGGTTGAGGGCGTAGCCCAGATCCATGGCGATCGCCAAGATGCGGATGACCTAAAGCAAAAGCTTGGTGATGAACGCTTTGATGCCATTTTTGACAACAATGGCCGCGAGCAGCGCGACACCCAGCCGTTGATTGACCTTTTCAATGGCAAGGTGCAGCATTTCGTCTACGTGAGTTCCGCAGGGGTCTACCAAAAATCCGATCAAATGCCCCATCTGGAGGGAGATACGGTTGATCCCAACAGTCGCCACAAGGGTAAGTTTGAAACCGAGGCCTCCTTATTTGCCCAAGCCGTACCGTTTACTTCAGTGCGTCCGGTTTATATCTACGGCCCCCAAAACTACAATCCCCTTGAAGCCTGGTTTTTTGATCGCATTGTGCGAGATCGCCCCGTTCCTATCCCCGGCAATGGGCAGCATCTCACCCAGTTGGGTCACGTGTACGATCTAGCTATGGCCATGACCCAGGTTTTGGGCAATCAGCAGGCCGTTGGTAAAATTTACAACATCTCCGGCGATCGCTACGTCACCTTTGATGGCTTAGCCCGCGCCTGTGCGATCGCGGCGGGCAAAGATCCCGAACAGCTCCAGATCGTCCATTACAATCCCAAAGACTTTGACTTTGGCAAAAAGAAAGCCTTTCCCATGCGCGTGCAGCATTTCTTTACGGATATTCATCACGCCCAAGCTGACCTAGGCTGGCATCCGAAGTATGACCTAATCGCTGGCTTGAAAGATTCCTTCCAAACCGACTACCTGGCGAATGGGGGCGATCGCAGCCCCGTCGATTTCAGCCTAGATGATGAAATTCTAAAAAGCGCATAGTATTTCCAGGGGGGCAGGCTACCTTTACCACCAGCACTGGATCGGATACCCTGAATGTGTCCTTTGTAACTCAGTAGGATAGCGCTATCCTAACGCTAGGATAGCGATCGCCCTCAAGTAGCTTGGCGCTGCATCGTCAGTTTGGCCCACGGGCGGGACGGATCATGGTTGTGATCCTCTCGCTAGATGCAACAGCTAGCCTACGGAGTTCGTTTAGCCATGGGAATGTTACCGTGGCGATGCGGATATAGGTCACGCATATAGGTTACGCATACGGTTCACAGATTCAGGTCACAGATTCAGGTCACGTATACAAGTCAGCGATCGCACTGGATCAGAGCGTGTATGGCCCACAAAGTTCATCAACGTGCCGACAGGTAACTCCATGGCAGAACTGGTGACATCACTGACAGGGCGGATGGCTAGTACTCTGAGGCATCAGTAACCCGCCTATGTGCTGAGGCGGGAAACCTGGTGTGTCCTAGACTTCCTTTTCGTTTTTCTGTCCTCGTTCTTCTGCCTTGCGGCCCCAGGAACTGTGACCTTGTTCATGCATCCGTCCGAGTAGCCATGCCCAATTGATTCATTCACTGGAATCTATGAACGCATCCAGTTTTCAAGACTCGTCTCTGTATGAGCTAGCAGCCAGCATCGAGCAGGTTTCCCAACCCCTGCAGGTCAGTCCCACCACGTTCAAGTCGATGCTGTCGGCGATCATGGATGTGCTCAGTGAGGCGCAAGAACCCGCAACGCTGTGGATGAAGCTGCCTCGGGGCTATGCATGGTCGAGTGAAGTCGAGCGCTACCAACGGTCGGCCCATCCCGACAGCGCTATCTATATTCTTAAAAATCCCCAATCTGCCTACCATACCCCTGAGGAGAGCGATCGCCCCCCCTCTCGCCCCGTAAGCGGCGACTCCAACATCTTCGACTGGGACTCCGACGCGGATTCAGACATTCATTTTATCGAGCCCCTGCCCTCGCCGTTTACAATCTGTTCGGCGACCTCCCTCCCCCTAGCGGCCCATAGCCAACTGCGACGGGAATATTTTTTGATGGTGCGATCGCCTCGATTTTCCGTCCTGCTGCTGGCCCATCGTCCGCGCAGCGTCCGTCCCAGCACCAGTCCTGACCCGGCACCTCCCAGTATTCGTCCCCAAACCACGGCAATTTTGAGTGATGAGGGTAACCCCAGTCGGCGGAAACACCCCCTCCTCTGCATTTGCTCCTTTATTCCCCAAACGATTCAGCAGGTCTTCTCCGGCGTGCATCAGGCGATTCAGGCAGGACAGCTCAGCGAACCCAGCCCCGAGGGTCAGGCGCTGTTGGAGCAGTGGGATAACCTCACCCAAGGGGAGGCGATCGCCCCCAGCCCAGCCCTGCTCGGACAATTCTACAGTCGACAGATGTTTTACCAGGAAGAGCTGTGGCATCGTAGCGCCGCCGATCGCAAACTATCGGAGCAAGTCGCCACCCTCCAGCTCGAATGCGAAGGCTTAACCAATCGTCTGCGGATCAAAGATGAATTCCTCAAAAACGTGGGGCAGGAGATGCGCACCCCCCTCACCACCATGAAGACAGCCCTGACCCTGCTGGAATCGCCCAACCTACGGCCGCCCCAGCGCCAGCGCTACATGGAGCTGCTCACCAAGGAATGCGATCGCCAGAGTGCGTTGATCACCAGCGTTTTAGACCTGATGCAGCTAGAAGACCATGCCGACCATGCCCTGATGCAGCCGATTCGTCTATCGGACGTGGTGCCCGGCGTCGTCAGCACCTATCAGCCCCTCGCCCGCGAACGCGGCATGATGCTGGCCTACACCATTTCCAGCGATCTACCCGCCGTGTCTTGTTTGCACAAATGGCTCAGCCAGATTGTCATCAACCTGCTGGATAATGCGATTAAATTTACCCCCCCCGGCGGCGAGGTCTGGGTGTCTGCCAAGCAGCAGGGTGACTACATCCAGCTTGAATTTAAAGATACCGGCGTGGGAATTGCACCGGCAGAGCTATCGCGAGTTTTCCGGCCGTTCTATCGCCTACGGGGCCATCAAGAAGATCAGTCGTCTGGGCCCGGCCTAGGATTGTCCATGGTGCAGCAACTGGCCCTCAACTGTGGCGGTTCGGTATCCGTGCGTAGCCGACCCGGGGAAGGATCGATCTTCCATGTCCTCCTACCGATTTACAATACCTGAGGGCTGAGGCCGTCAACCCAGCAATCAGCATAGCGAGGCATAGGACGGTGAGAATTTGGCAAGCGGACATTTATCGTCGCCCCCTACGGGATGAGGCGGGCAATCCTTTATGGGAAGTTGTGGTCTGTGAGGGCGATCGCGCTCTACTGATCGCCGCTTGCCCCCAACCTTCCCTCAGCAGCGCATGGCTGACGGCGCAGATCACCACCGCCATCAATCTCCATGGCCAGCCCGATCGCCTCCAGGTGTTTCGTCCCCAATCCCTTAGCCTGCTGGAAACCGCTTGCCAGAGTCTGGGCCTATCGGTGGAAGCCACCCGCCATACCCCCCAGCTCCACGCCCTTTTGGAACAGCGGGCCCTAGACTATCCCCACCTGCCCAACTACACCGGGGAAGCCTACGACCCCGTCGCCCTCGACCGCCCGCCGCCGCTGCCCCTGGCCGATAACCTCTGGGGAGAAAGCTGGCGCTTTGCGGCGATCGCTGCCAGTGACCTCGACCTAGTGTTTGGCGATCGCCCCATTCCCATTCGCGTTTGGCCCGAAGCCTTAACCCCCCAAAGCCTAAAACTTGCCTCCACCACCATGGTGCCCGGTGTCGTGATTTACGGGGGGCGGCAGTCTATGGCCCTGGCCCGCTGGCTGGAGCAGGCCGATCCAGTATCGCTCCACTACATACCCGGTGCTCCCGATGGACTGATTCTCGAAGCTGGTTTGGTGGATCGCTGGATTCTCACCACCTTTGATGATCCCGAAGCGATCGCCGCCGGACAGACCTATCAACAACGCCTACAAACCAGCCAGGGTCTACATTTCCTCCTAGTACAGCCCGATGACTCTGGGGTCACCTACACCGGCCTATGGCTGCTGCAAACGGCAACCTAACCGTAGCCATGGGTAACTTCAAGACCGCTTCAGTTCGGGAAACCGTACTGATCAGTAAGTTGCGGAGGCCTACCTCAGTCCGTTAAATTAGCACTCAGGAGGTGAGAGTGCTAATCCCTCATTCCTCACTGCCCTCGCTTCACTACGAGTTGCGATCGCAGTGGCTACGACTGCTCAATCAACCAGGTTGATCTGAGAGAGCCGTAGCATCCGTTAAAACTTATATGCCTTGCACACCGTGCAATTCTAAGTTTTTTCTATTACACCGACGAAGTTGGAGAGTATTCCTATGGCAGCAGTATCCCTTAGCGTTTCAACCGTTAAGCCCCTAGGCGATCGCGTTTTTGTAAAAGTGAACGCATCTGAAGAAAAGACCGCTGGTGGCATTTTGCTACCAGACACCGCTAAAGAAAAGCCTCAGGTGGGCGAAATTGCCGCCGTTGGCCCCGGTCGGCGCAATGATGACGGCTCCCGCCAAGAAGTCGAAGTGAAAGTCGGCGATAAAGTCCTCTACTCCAAGTACGCAGGCACTGACATCAAGCTCAGCGGCGAAGAGTATGTTCTCCTGTCCGAAAAAGATATTTTGGCCGTCGTTGTATAGACGCCATGAGATTTGAGGGCTAGACGATCCCTGGGTTCCGAAGCGATCGCATGGTCAAATTAGCACCTCACTCAATCCCTGCATTTCAACACATCACTCAACACTTGAAACTGAGAACTTTCTAGGACATCGAACACTATGGCTAAGCGCATCATTTACAACGAAAATGCTCGTCGTGCTCTCGAACGCGGAATTGACATTCTAGCCGAAGCAGTGGCAGTCACCCTAGGGCCCAAGGGCCGCAACGTGGTGCTAGAGAAGAAGTTTGGCGCACCTCAAATCGTGAACGATGGTGTCACCATTGCCAAGGAAATCGAACTAGAAGACCACATCGAAAACACCGGTGTGTCCTTGATTCGTCAAGCGGCGTCCAAAACCAATGATGCGGCTGGCGACGGCACCACCACCGCCACCGTCTTGGCCCACGCCATGGTTAAGGAAGGTCTGCGTAACGTAGCCGCCGGCACCAACGCTATTTCCCTGAAGCGCGGTATCGATCGGGCTACGGCATTCTTGGTTGAAAAAATTGCTGACCAAGCCCGCCCCGTGGAAGACTCCAACGCGATCGCTCAAGTCGGTACCATCTCTGCTGGTAACGATGAAGAAGTGGGTCGCATGATTGCCAGCGCCATGGACACCGTTGGTAAGGAAGGCGTGATTTCCTTGGAAGAAGGGAAATCCATGACCACCGAGCTAGAAGTCACCGAAGGGATGCGCTTTGAAAAAGGCTACATCTCTCCCTACTTCGCCACCGACACCGAGCGCATGGAAGCGGTGCTGGACGAGCCCATGATCTTGATCACCGACAAGAAAATTGCCTTGGTGCAAGACCTTGTGCCCGTGCTAGAGCAAGTGGCTCGCTCCGGTCGTCCCCTGCTGATCATTGCAGAAGACATCGAGAAAGAAGCCCTAGCAACCCTGGTGGTCAACCGTCTACGCGGTGTGCTGAACGTGGCTGCTGTCAAGGCTCCTGGCTTCGGCGATCGCCGTAAGGCCATGCTGGAAGACATCGCCGTGCTCACCGGCGGTCAACTGATCACCGAAGATGCTGGTCTGAAGCTCGACAACGCCAAGCTGGAAATGCTCGGCAAAGCTCGCCGCATCACCATCACCAAAGACACCACCACCATTGTTGCAGAAGGCAACGAAGTGGCTGTGAAGGGTCGCTGTGAACAAATCCGTCGTCAAATCGACGAAACCGATTCCTCCTACGATCGCGAAAAACTGCAAGAGCGCTTGGCTAAGCTCTCCGGCGGTGTGGCCGTGATCAAGGTCGGTGCTGCCACCGAAACCGAAATGAAGGATCGGAAGCTGCGTCTAGAAGATGCCATCAACGCGACCAAAGCAGCCGTTGAAGAAGGTATCGTCCCCGGCGGCGGCACCACCCTGGCCCACTTGGTTCCTGACCTAGAAAGCTGGGCTAGCACCACCCTCAGCGGTGAAGAACTAATCGGCGCAGGCATTGTGGCTCGGGCGCTCACCGCTCCCCTGAAGCGCATTGCTGAAAACGCCGGTCAAAACGGTGCTGTGATTGCCGAGCGCGTCAAGGAAAAAGACTTCAACATCGGCTACAACGCCGCATCCAACGAATTCGTTGACATGTTTGAAGCTGGAATCGTGGATCCTGCCAAGGTGACCCGTTCCGCTCTGCAAAACGCCGCGTCGATCGCTGGCATGGTGCTGACCACCGAATGCATCGTGGTTGACAAGCCCGAATCGAAAGAAGCGGCTGGCGCTGGCGCTGGCGCTGGCATGGGCGGCGACTTCGACTACTAAGACTACGGTCTCAGGTCTTTCCCCTAGGCTGGTTCCTAGGGGACGACCCATGGGGCGATCGCAGATCACCATCGCTGGCCACAGTCACTGATCACTATCAGCGATCACCATCGCGGATCACCATCACTGATCACAACCAGCGATCACAACCAGCGATCGCCCCTTCAACCTAGGTTGATCCAATGCGCTACTCGACAACGGGTAGCGCATTTGTTTGTGTAAAGAGAGGGGAGTTTGCTAAACTCAAGCGTTGGATTCACCAGCACAAGTTACTACAATAAGCACAGTTAACCCATGAGGAGTGCGATCGCATCTCATCTACCAGATTCTCTAGGGTTCCCAGGTCATCGGAATGAGGAGCGCTAGAACCAGGAATGACAACCGGGCTGATTCTAATCACGGCTATCTTGATACTCGGCGGTGTCATTGCTACATTGGGCGATCGCATTGGAATGCGCGTGGGCAAAGCGCGTCTGAGTTTATTCAACCTTCGTCCCCGCCAGACAGCCACTGTCATTACTATTTTGACCGGTGGTGTAATCTCGGCCTCGACCCTAGCCATCTTATTTTTAATCAGCGATCAGCTGCGGACTGGGGTGTTTGAACTCCAGAAAATTCAAGACGATCTAGCCATGGCGGGAGAGGAATTAGACGAAACCCAGGCAGAAAAATCTCGGATTCAAGATGAGTTAGAGCGATCGGTGAATGAGCAGCGGCAGGCAGAAACCCGGCTGCAAGACATCAACCAATCCCTGGGGGATGCGATCGCCCGCCAACGGCTTACCCAACAGCAGTTAGAGCGCACTCGCAATAATCTAGATCAGCTAGAAACTAATTTCCGCCAAGCCCAAGATCAGTTGGCAACGGCCTCCCAGCAGGCGGAGCAACTGCAGTCAGAAATTCAGATTATTCAGCAAGAACGGGCCCAGCTTTTGGCCAATCGAGAGCTAGAGCTGGCAGAACGGGATGCGGCGATCGCTCAGCGAGATGCAGCGATCGCCGAACGAGAAACCCGTCTGTCGGCCCTAGAAGAAGAACAGGCCGAGCTTCAGCTCGACATTGCCGCTCTAGAACGAGAATTTCTGGGGTTGCGCCAAGGTAATGTGGCTCTTTTGCGCAACGAGCCCCTGGCTTCTAGCGGGGTGCGTTTGCAAAACCCTGACCTAGCCAGTGAAGCGGTCAACCGTTTGCTGAATGAAGCCAATCGCGTGGCAACCCGCGCCATTCTGCCAGATATTCTTGCCGCTGAGCAAGAGCAGGTGATTCAGATCACGGTAGCGCAGGTTGAGCAAATCAAGGAGCAAATTCAGGACGGCCGCGAATATATTGTCCGAATCTTTTCGGCTGGCAACTATGTGGTGGGTGAACCCTGCGTCTTGGCTGGAGAAGCCTGTGTTCAGGTCTATGCGGTTGCAGCCTTTAACCGGGTTATTTTTCAGCAAGGAGACGTGATCGCAACGGTTTCCGTGAATCCATCGGAGCTAAGCAACGTCGAGTTGGTTGAACAGTACGAATTGCTCATTTCCGCCAGCCGCTTTCAAGGCCGCCAGGCTGGGATTTTGGCTGAAACGATCACGATTGCCGGAGGGCGATCGGAGGCAGCGATCGCTTTCTTCCAGCAGCTCCGGCAATACAGCGTTCCCATTGAAATTCGCGCCGTGGCTGCCAGCACCATCTCCACCCCTGGGCCCCTAGAAATTGACCTGGTTGCTGTCCGCAATGGTCAAGTGCTGTTTAGCACCGCTACTATTGAGAACACGCCATAGCGGTGGGGCGATCATCCCTCAGCGCTGGGGCTACCAAGGATTCCCCACCATGGTGAAGGCTGCCCAGTAGAAAGGATGGGACAGATCATTGCCACTGCCGTCAAACACCAAGGAAGGCGGTAGGATCAGGCGATCGCCATTCCGATCAACCAACTGCCCTTGTTCCACCTGCCAATCGCCTCGGAGCATGGCCTGTTGGGCAGCCTGCAAGGCATGGGATTTAACCGGAGCCGTGCGTAGCTGGGTGTAAAACTCCCGCATAAAGGCCAGGGTGGCGCGATCGCTCACATACCAAAGGCTAGCCAACACCGACTTCACCCCAGCCTGCACCGCCGAACCAGCAAAGCCCAGTTCCGCCGTTTCATCTCCCAAGGCAGTACGGCAAGCGCTGAGCACCAAGAGTTCTGTAGCCGGACTGTCGAGACCCAGTTGACGAATATCGCTCAGGCTAAGCTGCCGATCCCACAGTTGAATATAGGAATTAGCGAGATTGCCCGGCTTAAACTCGCCGTGGGTCGCTAGGTGGACGATGCCGTAGGGGGTTTGCGATCGCTGAAAGCGCAGGTTGTCTAACGTAAACGCCTCATTCAAAAAGGTCTGTCCTCGCCACAGTTCTGCGGTGATCCCCTGCACTTCAAACGGAACGGCCGGCAAAGGCACTTGATTGGTGAACTCCGAGGCTCCCATAGCCAGCACCGACATGTTGCGAATATCCACATAGCGGGTATCCGTGAGGCTGAGACTGGGCATGAGGCCAAGACTATAGGTCTCCACTAGAAACTGATTGCCATCATGGAGCGCCGCCACCGGGAGCGATCGCAATCCCGCGGTCATGACAAAGACAAGATTTTCCACCTCCTGCTCCTGCAGATCCGCCAAGATGGGCGTAATCAACCAGGTGTAAAGCTGTTGAGAGGGCGGCAGGTAGTCCTGAGGACGACTGCGGGGATTGGTGATCTCCAAGCGCATCGAGTCGGCCGCATCTTGCACCTGTTTACGCGTGACGCCAGGCACCGCTACCCGGATGGGATTCCCGGATGAGGTCACCAGCAGCAGTTCTAAGATATCGTCAGGACTAGATTCCGAGGTCACCCGTAGCGGCGCATCGATGAAGCGATCCAGATGATCGGCAACATCCCCACTCACGGCTGTTTCCAACGAGTTAAAGTCATGGGGGAGCGTTGACGTTTGGGGCACGAAGTCTACATAAAGAACAGCAGGCTTGACACCAGCCTCTTCCTCAATGCTCTGCAAGGCAATCTGCCCCTCATTCAACGTAGCGACCACGTTACTGTTATCGGGCAGCACCCGCACATCCCCCACTTCACCAGGGATACGTCGGGCCGGCTGATCGCGCTCAAACGATCTAGCATCCCTTCTCAGGATCGGCGCTTCGTTCACTCCAGTAATGCGAATGCGTTCATCGCCATTGGCGTTATCAAACGTGCGGATCGTTTCCCCAATCACAGGCACAGGAAATACGCTATTGACCCTCCCCCCGGTGAGGGTCACCGGGCCGGCCACAATATCAGACGCCGTGCCGTTGAAGGCAGACACATTTCCCACCGTAAAGGGCACATTGTTAGGGCCGCCCGAATGGGTAATTTGGATCTGACCACTTTCGTCCACAACCCGCCTGGTGCGGCTGGTCTCAGAGATGGCACCGCTTGTATCGATACTAGGCGCACCCTCTTCACTCACCGTCCCCGTAATCAAGACGCGATCGCCCGTGAGGATCACATCCCCCCCTCGGCCAAAAAAGCTGGATGCATCAATATATTCAACCGTGACATTGCCAGCGGGAGTCGCACTATCGGAGCTAGATAACGTGCGAGTATCGACGCTGGGATCATTGATGCTGAGAATCGTCACCGACCCAGCCGCATCACCACTCCCGCTAGATCTGAACGACGTATCGATGCCGCCAGTTCGAATGTCTCCCCCAGCAATGATGCGCACATCCCCAGCGTTGCTGAAGATACTGCCTGTCTCAATGTCGCTGGTTTGAATGGAGTTCTCGGCCCTTAATTCGACCGTTCCGCTGCCCCCGAAGTCACTGGTGGTATCAAAATTGCCTGCGATGATGCTCGCTGCAGAAATCGTGATATCACCGCCCAAGGTAGCGATCGCGTCATTGCGGTTCATGCGGAAGGTGCCCCCGCCGCTGTTGTCAGAATCAGCAATGAACGTCAGGGAGGTGCCTAGAGAACTGCCGCTGAGTCTACCACCACTTAAGGGCTCGATACGAATATTGTTCGTCGCTTCCAAAATTGTATTGGTACTCTGCAGAGCATTTTCTAGGGCCGCTTGGGAAATGGTAAAGGTGCTGCCCGGCGCATCACCCGCCAGGATTTGTTGATCGGCTAGTTGATCGTCATCAGGAGCCGAGTCTGCTCCGGCCACAATCACGATATTTTCTGGATCCAGCAGCAGGGTGCCGGGGGTGCCGTTGAGGGTGCGGGTCGTCACCCGGCCATGGAATCGCAGAGACTCCCCTCCTGAGATTTCCACTGAGCCACCCCGGCCCCCCTCGCCCCCTCGGGCTCCAATCTGCCCAGAAACACTGGTCGCACCATCAGACCAGATCACCACCTCGCCCCCCTCAGCTTGGGGCGTGAGAGCATTGGCATGAATCAGCGTCCCGTCATTGACCACCGTCGTTTGGGAATTGGGTATGGGATCCTCCCCCTGGTTGCCGCCGCCGATGCGCACCTGGCCCGCCGTGGCCCCTGAAACGTTGAGGGTAGCGTCTAGGACACCAATGCGATCGCCTAGGATATTAATCTGAGACCTTTGAGACTCGACGCTTGCCGTTGCCAACCGTCCCGAGGCGATCGCTGTTCCTGGATCTGTAGGAATGGAGATCTGGGAGCCGGTGAGCACCACGGTGCCGTCTGGGTTCACCTGGACGCCGGTGGCATGGCGCAAACCGGGGCGAGTCAACAGTTCTGGCAGGGAGGGGGCGGTCAACGGCAGAATGCCACCGGCGGAGGGTATGGCAGCCAGCTCAAAGCTAAGGAGCCTGTCCTCGGATTGAAGGCGTACATACTGTTCACCCTCCACCGCCGCCAGGGTGATGGTGCCGCCAGGGGCGATCAGCGTGCCCGTATTCACCACGGTGCCGCCCAGGAGGGTGATTGATGCGCCTGGATCCACCCGTAGCCGTCCCGCATTGACGATCGCTCCCGGTTCACTCAATCGGAAGGTAAAGCCATCGGGTTGTCCTAGCAAGGTTTGATACTCACTGCTCTCAGTGCTGCTGAAGAAGCGATCGCCGAAGGTGATGCGATCGGCACTGGTAGCAGTGAAGGATGCTGGGACATCTAGCCGAGCATTGGCCCCCAACACGATGCCCGCTGGATTCATCAACAGTAGGTCGGCATTACTGCCCGTTACCCGAATCAAACCGTCGATCAGCGAAGGATTACCGCCTACGACCCGACCCAGAATGGTCTGTACCTCGGCATCGGTGCGAAAGTTGGCCAGTTGCCCTGGCAAGAGCCCAAAGTCTTCAAAGCTATGAAATAGGTTTGCACCATTCTCAGACAACGTACCGCCCTGGATCAGGAAGCGATCGCCCTGGCGGCGCACCTCCGTCCCCAGTTCATCCTGCCCCGGTGTCACTTGAGCCTGCACCGGCAAAACGACCCCGAGTAACCCCATAACCGTGATGACACCGACGTGGGAGAGCGATCGCCCCTGTCCCAGCTTTTGAGCCATGATGAACCACCTTGTGATAGTAGACCGGATATGTGACGATGAGCGACATGATGCGAACTAGGCTACGAACCGGGCCCTGTTGCCTGATGGTCTTAAAGCAAATTGGCAGGTGAGTTCAAGGACGGTGGCGCAGGTTGAACAAACCCAGGACTCTGACTAGGACATAAGCTGAAAGCTTCCTGCTCCCATCGGCTGTGATCCTGATTCTTGCATCCCATCATCTGAGCGATCGCCCTCACCTCACCTTCAGCAAGCAACTCAAGATAGAGATGACTAAATGGATGACTACATTGTACGGTTGTTTGCTGTGGGAAATTACCTAGTCAGAGAGCCTTGTCCTATGCAAAACCCCTTGCCCAGACGACAAGGGGTTTGCACATGATTCCATAGCCCGATTCCATAGCCCGATATCGGAGACTGGGTCGCACTCGTGCAGCCAGGACTATGCTCTCGTCCCTACCAAGGATTTCCCACCATGGTGAAGGCTGCCCAGTAGAAAGGATGGGACAGATCATCGCCACTACCATCGAAAACTAGGGAAGGTGGCAAAATCAGGCGATCGCCCTCTCGGTCGACCAACTGCCCTCGTTCCACCTGCCAATCACCCTGGAGCATGGCCTGTTGGGCAGCCTGCAGGGCATGGGTTTTAACCGGAGCCGTGCGCAGTTGGGTATAGAACTCTCGCATAAAGACCAGAGTGGCGCGATCGCTCACATACCAAAGGCTAGCCAACACCGACTTCACCCCAGCCTGCACCGCCGAGCCCGCAAAGCCCAGTTCCGCCGTTTCATCTCCCAAGGCCGTGCGGCAAGCGCTGAGCACCAAAAGTTCCGCGGCCGGACTGTCGAGCCCCAGTTGACGAATATCGCTTAGGCTAAGCTGCTGATCCCACAGTTGAATGTAGGAATTAGCGAGATTGCCCGGCTTAAACTCACCGTGGGTGGCCAGATGGACGATGCCATAGGGGGTTTGCGATCGCTGGAAGCGTAGATTATCTGACGTGAACGCCTCATTCAAGAAGGTTTGTCCTCGCCACAGATCCTCGGTGATCCCCTGCACTTCTAAGGGCACCCCTGGAAGAGGCAGTTGATCGGTAAACTCCGAGGCTCCCATGGCCAACACCGACGTGTCGCGAATGTCCACATAGCGGGTATCCGTGAGGCTGAGACTGGGCATTAGACCCAGGCTGTACTGCTCCACCAGAAACTGATTGCCATCATGGAGCGCCGCCACGGGGAGCGATCGCAATCCCGCGGTCATAATAAAGACAAGATTTTCCACCTCCTGCTCCTGCAGATCCGCCAAGATGGGCGTAATCAGCCAGGTGTAAAGCTGTTGAGAGGGCGGCAGATATTGCTCAGGACGACTCAGACGATTAGTAATCTGCTGGCGCATTGAGTCGGCCATATCTTGCACCTGTTGGCGGGTCACGCCAGGCACCGTCACTCGGATAGGACTGCCAGACGAGGTCACCAGCAGCAGTTCTAAGATATCGTCAGGACTGGGTTCTGGAATCACTCGCAACGTTGGGTCAATAAAGCGATCTAAATGATCGGCAATATCGCCAGTGGTACTTGTTTCGAGCGCATTAAAGTCATGGGGCAGCGTTAGCGTTTGGGGCACAAAGTCTACATAGAGAATGGCAGGCTTGACCCCGGTTTCTTCCTCAATGGTTTGCAGGACAATTTGCCCTTCATCAATAGTGGCGATGGGAATCGGACTTTCGCTGGGTAAGGGCGGCTGGGCCTGTTCGGGTGGTTCGGCCCCACAGAACGGTGGACAAATGGCCCCTGGTGGCAGCGTGATCTCCGGCGGCTCGGGTGGTTCAGGCGGCTCCGGCGGTTCCGGTGGCTCCGGCGGTTCGGGTGGTTCAGGTGGCTCCGGTGGCTCCGGTGGTTCAGGCGGTTCCTCGACCTGGATATTAACCGCGATCGCCACGGGGTCAGATTCCGCCAAAATGGGAACGCCCTGATTGAAATCTCCAGCACTCAAGGTAATAGCATCGGCAATCAGACCCGTTTCACCTGCTGGTGGACGGTAGTCCAGTTCATCACCGGGAGAAATAATATCACCGGGGACGAGAAGGACGCCATTGCGCCGTAGTTCCCCAATCACTGCCACCAACCGCACCACCGTATTGTCATTGTTGCGATCGCCCACCAGCAATTGCAAATCCTCATAGGTTAGGCGAATGGGCTGGTCGATATCGGTCTCAATCGGAGTGGCGATCGCCGTTAGCGTAGGCGCTGCATTCACCCCAGTAATACGGATGCGTTCATCACCACTGATGTTATTAAACGTACGTACATTCTCCCCGGTCTCAGGCACAGGAAATACGCTATTGGCCGTCCCCTCCGTGAGTGTCACCATGCCGGTCACAATATCAAACGCCGTACCGTTGAGGTTAGACACATCCCCCACGGTAAAGGGCACATTGTCGGGGCCACCCGCATGGGTAATGCGTACCTGACCACTACTATCGCCAATGGGCATGGGAAGGACGGGGCCAATGGGGCCAGGTTCAATGGGGCCAGGTTCAGTGGGTTCAGTCGGGGCAAAAATAGTATCGCCCCTGGTATCAATACTAGGCGCACCCCCTTCATTAAACGTCCGTCCTGTAATCAAAACGCGATCGCCTGTGAGGGTGACATCGCCCCCTTGTCCAAAAAAGCTCGATGCATCGATGTATTCAACCGTGACATCCCCAGCGGGATTGGTCGCCCTGTTTAGATTGGGCAGGGCGCGAATATCCACAGTGGGATTGTCAGGGTCATTGACGCTGAGGATGGTGACATCACCAGCAACATTGCCGCCCTCACTGATGGGGAAGGTGTCGATTCCACCAGCCTGGATATCGCCGCCAGCCATCATGCGCACATCCCCAGAATCGGCAAACTCGCCTGAGGTTGAGATGTTGCCAGCCAGAATGGAGTCTCCGGCCATTAAATTAACCGTTCCACCCACCCCAAAGTCATTGTTGGTGTTGAGATTTCCTGCAATAATGCGTGCTGCAGAAATATTGATATCGCCGCCGATGGTGGAAATAGTATCGCTACGGCTCATGCGAAAGGTGCCCGCGCCGCTGTTGTCTGAATCAGCGATGAAGGTGAGGGAGTAACCCAGGGACGTACCGAACAACTCACCGCCGTTGAGGGGCTCGATGCGAATATCATTCGTCGCTTCCAGAATCGTATCGGCATTTTGCAGCGCATTTTCTAGCGCCGCTTGGGAAATGGTAAACGTGCTGCCGGGCGCATCGCCCGCCAGGATTTGTTGATCAGCCAGTTGATTGTCATCAGGAGCTGGGCCATCTCCGGCTACGATCAGGATGTTTTCTGGATCCAGCAGCAGGGTGCCAGGTGTGCCGTTGGGAGTGCGGGTATCCACCTGTCCACGAAACTGCAGATTCTCCCGTCCGGAGATTTCCACCGAGCCACCTTGCCCACCGTTTCCTCCTCGCGAGAGAACTTGTCCGGCAAAGCTGGTGGTACCGTCTGACCAGATCACCACCTCGCCTCCTTCGGCTTGGGGCGTTAGGGCATTCGCACGAATACTGGTACCGTCATTGACCACCGTCGTTTGGGCATTGGGAATCGGATCATTGCCCTGGTAACCACCGCCGATACGCACCTGCCCCGCCGTGGGCCCTGAAGCATTGAGGGTAGCGTCCAGAACGCCAATGCGATCGCCCAGGATATTAATCTGAGATCCCTGAGACTCAGCACTCGCGGTTGTTAAGCGTCCCGAAGCGATCGCTGTCCCTGCCTCGGTAGGAATGGCGATCTGAGAGCCGGTGAGCACCACCGTACCGTCTGGATTCACCTGCACGCCGGTGGCATGGCGCAAACCGGGGAGGGTCAGCAGTTCCGGCAGAGAGGGGGCGCTCAGCGGTAGTGTACCTGTCGTCGGAGCTGCTTCCAAGTCAAGGCTGAGGAGCATGCCCTCGGATTGAAGACGTACGTACTGCTCCCCCTCCACCGCCGCTAGGGTGATGGTGCCGCCAGGGGCGATCAGCGTGCCGGTATTCACTACGGTGCCGCCCAGGAGGGTAATCGATGCACCTGGATCCACCTGCAGCCGTCCCGCATTAACGATCGCTCCCGGTTCACTCAATCGGAAGGTGAAGCCATCGGGTTGTCCTAGCAAAGCGCGATAGTCACTGCTCTCGGTGCTGCTGAAGAAGCGATCGCCGAAGGTAATGCGATCGGCACTGGTGGCGGTGAAGGATGCTGGAACGTCTAGCCGAGCATTGGGGCCAAACAAGATGCCCGCCGGGTTCATCAACACTAGGTCAGCATTACTGCCCGTCACCCGAATCAAACCGTCGATCAGCGAAGGATTACCGCCTACGACCCGACCCAGGATGGTCTGTACCTCAGCATCGGTGCGAAAGTTGGCTAACTGCCCTGGCGATAGCCCAAAGTCTTCAAAGCTATGGAACAGGTTTTCACCATTTCCAGACAAGGTGCCGCCTTGGATGAGGAAGCGATCGCCCCGTTGTTGCACCTCCGTTCCCAGTTCATCCTGCCCCGGTGTAACTTGGGCCTGCACGGGCAGCGACACCCACAGCAATCCCATAACCGTGATCACACCTACTTGGGAGAGCGATCGCTCCTGTCCCAGCTTTTGAGCCATGATAAACCACCTTGTGACGTTGGAACGGATGAGTAATCTTAGCGAAGGTCATGCACCCCAATCCTGTGAACCCTGTCTGGGGGTAACCCTAGCATGGGAGATCTCAAGAGTTATCCCACCGCTCGTGATATCCCGCTAGAGAATCGTAAGGATACTGATCTTTTTCTATCTTTACAGCCACAAGCCTGAACGTCAGCGGCATCCATGTAAATCTTTAGCCTGGGCGAGCAAGTCCTCCGGTCATCGTCATCATCTGCAACAGCCTTCTATCGGCAGACCTGTTGAACTGAAGCGAAGCAAATGGGCTAAGCTTTTGAGGCACCTTGAGCCATCTACTGCCGTTTTTTCTGCCCTAGTTGTGACTGATTCGTTGTCCTACCCGACTATCCCCACTCTTCAGCACCAGGCTGCAGCGCTATTGCTCTACCAATCCGTCTTGCAAGACGAGGCTGGCCAAGCATTTCTCCACCTGCTGCAGACCCTGAGCCAAGAGCCACCCAACCCCATTCCCGTGCTCCAAGCCTACGGCCAATGGTTCTCAACCCTTGCCCAACGCGGCCAGAGTTGGCCCGATTACATCCTCACTCAGATAGTGCGATCGCCCAATCCCTTCAGTCTGCTGGCCCAGCGCCAGACCTGGGACACCCTTCCCCCCGCCATCCTCGACGCAGCCCGCCACGACCTACGGCAACTGCAGCACCTCTACCGCTGCACTGGAGAGCAGGTGGCCGCCTGGGTGGGAGCGATCGCCCCCCTCACCCCGCCCGCCTGGACAATCTGCGCCACCGATGCTGATAGTCCGCCCGCCATCTGGACAACGCTGACAACATTGGAGGACTGGGGTGACGCCCTGCCGGATCTCGCCGCCTACTATCGCCACCACGGCGTAGGCCTGTTTGCCGACTATCACGCCCTGCGCTGGCAGAGCGGCCAGTTCCTCGGCATTGCCTACCCCGATCCGGTGCATCTAGACTCCCTCGTGGGCTATGACGACCAAAAACAAATTCTGTTGCGCAATACCGAAGCCCTGTTGGCCGGACTACCGGCCCTGCCTGTGTTGCTCTACGGCAGTCGGGGTTCTGGTAAATCATCCTTGGTGAAGGCGTTGCTGCATCGCTACGCTGACCAAGGGCTACGGCTGATTGAGGTCACCAAGTCCGATTTGGCCAACCTAGTCACCATTGTGGATCACCTGCGGGATCTGCCCCAATCGTTCATCATTTTTGTAGATGATCTGTCCTTCGAAGAAGAGGAAGATGCCTACAAAGCCCTGAAAGTTGTTCTGGAAGGCAACCTCACCGCCCGTCCCCAAAATGTAGTGGTCTATGCTACGTCGAATCGCCGCCATTTAATCCGCGAATTTTTTGGCGATCGCCCCCGTCCTAGCGATGCCGATGAAATCCATGCCTGGGATACGGTGCAGGAAAAACTTTCCTTTAGCGATCGCTTTGGCCTCACCCTCACCTTTGAGCCAGCGGATCAAACCACCTACCTCGCGATCGTCCGACATTTGGCAGAGCAGGCGGGGTTGAATCTGCCTGATGACATGCTCCAGCAGCGGGCCCTACAATGGGCCACTCGTCACAATGGGCGATCGGGGCGCACTGCCCGCCAATGTGTGGATGCCCTACGCGCCGAAACCCTCAATCCCGGAGTGCATCTTGATGGAACGCATTAATTTTCTCGCCTGGCTGATTACCATCGGCGGTATCGCCCTCTTTGCTGGAATCGTGATGGTGCGCGCCTACGGGCCCGGCCGCCAAGCGCCGCCCTTTGCCGCAGCGATCGCTCTGGTGGAACCTGAGCGAACCGAACCACCGGAAGCGATCGCTTGCTTCCAAAAAGGCTACGCGGCATTCCAAGCCCAGCGCTACAGCCAAGCCGTGGATGCATTCACCCAAGCCCTGCAGCACAGTCCCGATTTTGCTGAAGCGTTTCACAATCGAGGCCGGGCCTTGGCTAATCTCAACCAGCAGCCCCAGGCGGTGCGATCGCTCCTCCAGGCCTGTGATGCCTATGCCCTGAACGACAATCCCGATGGACTTGCTCAGGTTAAGCAGGACTTAGGACGCCTCAAGGGTTCCGATGCCTAGTCCGCCAGCACCCATGCCATAAGACCGGTAGCAAAGGCCGTTGGGAGGGACGATTGTTGACTATACTATTGTTACAAATGTTAACATCACGTAATTTTCTATGAACCCAGAGCCATTTGTAAATCCACCCCTGTTCACGCTGATCATGATATCCAACTTTTTGGCGATCATTTTTGGCATCATCTTCAAAGATATGCTGGAGTATCAGGTAGCCATTTGGGACGCCGATCGCAGCGTTGAGTTTGATGTTCAGTACAAAACGCCCAAGATTATCATCACCTACCTAGGGCTGACCCTGTTCACCACCATTTTTATGGGATCCAGCCTCTGTGTGTTTGGCCTGCCCCTGTGGTTTGGCTTTGCCCTGGGCGCGATCGTGGTGATTCCCACCTGTGGGTTGCTATGGTTGCAAATGGGCTCGATGCTGCGGCTGATGGCCATCGGTGGCTCCGCTGCCATTGACATCGACTACAGCGATCGCCCCCTACCCTCGAAGCCAGATGCCTAGGGGAATCTCCCATCTAGGATCTACCTAGGACTACAGTTTACCCAAGCCGACCTACGTTAAGTTGCCCATGCCTCCCATCCGCGCCTGTATCATTCTGGGCACCCGCCCCGAAGCCATTAAACTTGCCCCGGTGATCCAACAGTTCCGTCGCAGCGATGCTATGGATACCCAGGTGATCCTCACGGGCCAGCACCGGGAAATGGTTGCCCAGGTGATGGACTTGTTTGACCTGACCGCCGATCGCGATCTGGCCATCATGCAGCATGGGCAAACTCTCACTGATATCACCTGCCGCACCTTGCAGGGACTGGAATCGCTGTTCAAAGACCTAAAGCCTGAGATTGTGCTGGTGCAAGGCGACACTACCACCGCCTTTGCCGCTGGTCTGGCGGCCTTCTATCATCAAATTCCGGTGGGGCATGTGGAAGCGGGTCTGCGCACCGATGATTTGTTCAATCCCTTTCCGGAGGAGGCCAACCGGCGGCTGATTTCCCAAATCGCCCAACTGCACTTTGCACCGACCACCACGGCAGTGGAGCATCTGAAGCAATCCAGCGTGGTGGGCACCATCCACCACACCGGCAACACGGTGATTGATGCCCTACTTTCAGTGGCAGAGCGGCAGCCCGCCTGTCCAATTCCGGGGCTAGAGTGGGGCAAGTATCGCACCCTGCTGGCCACCGTCCATCGCCGGGAAAACTGGGGCGAACCCTTAGCGGCGATCGCCCAAGGCTTTTTGACCCTGCTAGAAAAATTTCCCGATACGGCTCTGCTCCTGCCGCTGCACCGAAATCCCACCGTGCGAGAGCCTTTGACGTCCGCCCTAGGCGATCATCCCCGAGCCTTTTTGACAGAGCCGTTAGACTATGCCCAACTGGTGGGAGCCATCCAGCGCTGTCACCTGCTGCTCACCGACTCGGGCGGACTCCAGGAAGAAGCGCCTAGCCTAGGCAAGCCGGTGTTGGTGCTGCGGGATACGACGGAACGGCCGGAGGCGATCGCGGCCGGGACGGCCAAGCTGATCGGCACAGATACCCAGGCGATCGTGGCCGCCGCCACCCATCTGCTCACCGATGACAATGCCTACCAAGCCATGGCCACCGCCGTGAATCCCTTTGGAGACGGCCATGCCTCAGAGCGCATCCTGTCTATCGTTGAAGCCTACTGCCAAGAGCGATCGCCTGCGCCTTAAATCAACCCCAATCAACTACCCAAACTAATCGGCAGATAGTCCGTCCAAGGCAGCTTAATCACCTGAATTTTGCAGCACAGCAAATAGGGGCGATCGCTGCCAGCAATTTCACTACTGCTGAGCACCCGCACCCGCAGCCAAAGTGCCATGGTGAGAATGTCCGTTTTGCTTTTTGATAGGGTTTTAGCGTCTATCAAGGGCTTGATGTCCGCAATGGCTCCATCGCCACTTAAGGTCACGCTATCTTCACTGGTAACCTGGGTTTTCATCGCTGCCCCCGGGCCAATGGTGCTGGGGGCTTGGTAGACCCAGAGCGACATGCGGCGATCGGGCGTCACCCGCACCACCCGATGAGACTGCCCCCCAACATCGATCAGGGTGCTTTCCTCCCAGTCAACTTGCATGGAGGTATCGGCCCCATTGGTCACGGTGATCGTCAGGCTGTTGATTTGCTTATCGTAGGTGAAGCGATCGCTGCTTTTAAAGCCAAAGTCAATTTTGAGCACATCGGATAAGCCCGTGCGCTCCAATTCCGCCGTCAACCCCGCTTGATCTAATAGCACCGTCGTGCGATCTTCCAAGGAGTTAATTGCCTGATATATAACGTAGGCAATGATCAGAAGATACACCGCTACGATAATGATGTCACTGGCCAAGGAGCCCCCTCTGGCATAGGTTCACACGTCGATAGGAGATGCCCACAGGCGACCCGATCGCTCTCTGTACTGCGATGCTTGTGGTGTGAGCTGTAGCGTTAGTCGTGAGCATGGGCCGGCGATCGGGCAAACAAACTCGCTTCAATGGCGGCTAGGGCCTGATCTAAATCGTCATTCACCACCTGCATATCAAACTCATCCGCCGCCGCAATTTCTGCCTCTGCCCGCTTCAGACGACGAGCGATCGCTTCCTCGGAATCATGGCCTCGACTGCGCACCCGCCGCTCCAGTTCGGCCAACGACGGCGGCAGCAAGAAGATGTGAAAAGCATCCGCGTAAGATTCTCGAATTTGCCGCGCCCCATGCAGCTCGATTTCCAAAATCACCCACTCCCCCTGCTGAATCCACTCATCCACTGGCTGACGCGGTGTCCCATACCAGTTGCCGGCAAATTCTGCCCATTCTAAAAACTGACCTTGATCGATCAGGGTTTGAAAGTTGTCCCGCTGGGTGAACAGGTAGTGTTGACCATTGACCTCTCCCGGACGGGGCGATCGCGTCGTCATGGAAATCGAAAGACGCAGTTCTGGGTGGCGTTTCAGCAATAATTGCAGCAACGTCCCCTTGCCCACACCACTGGGCCCTGTCAACACCACCAATCTACCAATACCCATGGGTTTCATTACTCAATCCACAACTTAACAGTGCATAACACAATACTTAACCATTAGGCATCACGTCCATCCTCCCAGCATGGGTCGAATGCAAGCAAACCATCCTAGTCATCTTTGACGCTCGCCGCAGGCTCGGACAGCAGTCTCGGGCAGCAGTAACCACAGCCCCTAAACAGAGGAGAATGGAAGACAAACGGGTAGCGTCAAACCACTCCTGCAAGATGGTTTCCTGCAAGACGATGATGAACCAGGGTTTTCCACCGGGAGACTACCCCGTCCTTGGTTGCCTAAAGTTTTACTATTCTTACCTATTGCGCTCCATCTCTGTGCGATCGCGGAAAAAAATCGAGAAAATCACAAACTGTAACAGATTATGACAGAAAATGTCGAAAAACCTCCGTAGTCCTAGGGATTAAGATGTGTCCTGAAATTTTGCACAATACTAGATAGACTCGTAGCATAGTCCCTTAATCTGTTGTCGAGTCTTTATCAATCAACCCATAAGGATGGACGATCCCGGACGTCCACTGTAGGACGATATCTCTAGGATTTCTAGGATCCAGATAGAGTCAACAATCGCCCGTTGTCATCAATCAAGCAGCCAACATCTACCACCACGATTTGATCATCATCCCAGCCTGATGCTATGTCCCTAGCCCCTCGTTTGCCTAACCCAGGACATAAGCGTTGCCTTTCAACATCATCTTCTTAAACCCCATGAGTTGGCCGGCTGTTCAGCCCTGAGTTTATGTCCATCCCGCCCTCAAACTTGCCCCATTCCTGTTCCCAGCCTTCCAGCACAAGGATTGAGGGGCAGCAGCCAGCACTCCTCCAGGGTGGTTGTTCCTCTTGTGCGTCCTCTCTCTCGACCTGTCAGCAATGCCACTACCGGCAAATTTTTGCCCAGTCTCTCGATGGCATTTTGGTGATGCAGCTCGATCGCCCCATGGCCTGGGATGTAGAACAAACCTGCGATCGCACCTTGGATGAAATTTACCACCACCTCAAGGTTGTGGAGGTCAACGATGCCGTACTCCGGCAGTATGGCGCGACGACAAGTCAAATGCTGGGTATGGCTCAGAGTGACTTCTTTGCCCATGATCCAGAGCAAGGCAAGACTCTACTGCGGCATTCTTTAAATCAGCGACAGTTGTGCCAAGAAACCGAAGAACGTCGCTTCGATACCGGTGCTCCCATCTTCTTTGAAGTGAACTGCACGGGACTGTATAACACCGATGATCACTTCACAGGCTGTGTGCTCATCCAGCGAGACATCACCACCCGCAAGCACATGGAGCAGCAGTTGCAGGCGTCGGAAGAACGCTATCGCCAGCTCATTAGTTCTCTCGAACAACAGGTGAACCAGCGCACCCGCGAACTGACGGAAGCCTTAGCGTTTGAAGCCCTCCTGAAGCGGATTACCGATCGCGTGCGGGACAGCTTGGATGAACAGCACATCCTCCAGGTGGTGGTGGAATCCATGACAGCAGGTCTGGGTTTGATCAGTTGCAATACCGGTCGCTACGATTCTGAACAGCAGATTTCCACCGTGGTGCATGACTGCACCCACGATCGCTCCCACTCCGTACTGGGCACCATTTGGAAGATGGATGAGTTTCCCCACATCTACCATCAACTGCTGGCCCATCAATACGTTCAGTTTTGTGACTGCCATACCCTACTCGGCTGGGCCACCATTTTAGTCGCGCCCATTTATGATGACCAAGGCACTATTGGCGACATCTGGCTGATTCGGGAGCCTGGTCTACCCTTCAGCCCCTCCGAGATTCGCCTAGTGCAGCAGGTAACCAATCAATGTGCGATCGCCATCCGCCAGGCTCGACTGTACCAAGCTGCCCAGCAGCAGGTGAAGGAACTGGAGCGATTGAGTTCTCTCAAAGATGATTTTCTCAACACCGTTTCCCACGAACTGCGCACACCCATCGCCAGCATCAAGATGGCCTCAGAAATGCTAGAGCTGAGTCTATCACCGATGGATTTAGGCCATCACAGCCCTCGCATCCATCGCTATATTTCCATTCTTCAGTCAGAATCTGATCGCGAAATTGGGCTGATTAACGATCTGCTGGATCTCTCCCGATTGGAGGCAGAATCCATGATGATCATCAAAACCGTCGTCCATCTCCAGCATTGGTTGCCGCACTTGATCGAACCCCTCCAGCCACAAATTCAACGACAACAGATTCGTTTTTCCCTAGACGTCGATGCTAACTTGCCGAGTTTGATCACCGATCTTTCTGGTCTAGAGCGCATCATCATGGAACTCTTGCGCAATGCTTGCAAATACACCCGTGCCCATGAGCAAATTCGGCTAAGCGCCCAGCGCCAAGGCACCGGCGTCTGCATTATCGTCAGCAACTCAGGATCGATGATTCTGCCCCATGAGCGCGATCGCGTCTTTGAAAAGTTCTATCGCATCCCTAATGCTGATCACTGGAACCACGGGGGTACCGGGCTAGGGCTATCCCTCGTCCAACGGTTAACGGCCTATCTGGGCGGTAAGGTTTGTCTAGAATGTCGAGAACCATGGGTGCGCTTTATTGTCAGCTTACCCCTAGAGTTACCCGATCACGGTCATTCGGCCTCGTCGTGCAGCGGAGAGAACTAGGGTAAATATTTCTGCACTACGTCCCAGCCTGTTAAGGAAACGGCCAAAAATCCGATTAGTAAAGCAATATTCGAACCCACATGCAGCGATCGCGCCCAGGGTCGTTTAGGGCTGATGCGAGTCGCGCTCCAAGCCGACAGCAGGGTGATCCCCACTACGGTCAATCCGGCGGGTAAATGCACCGAATGACCTAGATTACCGTAATAGCCCACGGTGCCCAGCAAGCCCACCGAAAGCAGCAGCAGCACTAGGGTCACCAAGATGCCGCCGATGGTGTAGTGCAGGGGGCGCAGCCAAGCCGGACGCGATCGCTTTTGCCGCCGCGCCAGCAGCAGCCAGCCCCCGGAGAGTGCCAAGATTCCATAGGCCGTCACCGATAGCCCCATCGACCAGGCCGCAATCCGCCACAGCCACAAAAACGAAGGTAGATCCATCGTCGTCGTCGTACCTCCTTATGCCCCAGCAGCGATCGCCTACAGCCGTGACCGATTACTGTTGAGATTAATGCGATCGCCCAATTCCCTCAGGTTCCGCGCCATATCAGGATCCGTTTGTCGCAGTTGGGTGATTTTATCACAGCTATACATCACCGTTGTATGGTCTTTGCCGCCAAACACGTCCCCAATCTTAGGCAGGCTTAGATCCGTATGATGGCGCATCAAATACATGGCGATCTGCCGCGCCACGCTAATTTCTCGGCGGCGAGAGCTGCCCTTCAAGTCATCAATGGACACATTAAACGCTTCCGCCACTGCTGCAATCACCGATTCGGGTGTCGCTTCCACCTTCTCCGTAGGTGGACTGAGTACCGGCGCAATATTTTCCACCGTCATTGGCAGCCCCGAGATGGAAATATAGGCCACCGCCCGAATCAGCGCCCCCTCCAGTTCTCGAATGTTGGACTTGTAGTTAGACGCAATATATTCAATCACTTCTCGGGGCAGGCGCATATTTTCATACTCTGCCTTCTTTTGCAGAATCGCCATCCGCGTTTCTAGATCCGGCGGTTGAATATCAGCAATCAGCCCCATGGAAAAGCGAGAACAAAGCCGCTCCTGCAGGCGAGGAATGTGATTAGGGGGGCGATCGGAGGCTAGCACCACCTGCTTGCCAGCTTCATGGAGGGTATTGAAGGTATGGAAAAACTCCTCTTGAGTATATTCCTTGCCCTCGATGAACTGAATATCGTCTACCAATAGCACATCTACCGCCCGGTAATGCTCCCGGAAGGTTTGCATACTGTCCTTACGAATCGCGGCAATGAGATCATTGGTGAACTGCTCAGTGGAGACATAGAACACCTTGGAATCGGGATGGTTCTCAAGCCGGTAATGCCCGATCGCCTGCATCAGGTGCGTCTTGCCCAGCCCAACACCGCCACAGAGGAACAGCGGGTTAAATTCGCGCCCTGGAGACTCGGCGACCGCTAAGGATGCCGCATGGGCCATCCGGTTCGTGGAGCCGACCACGAAGCGCGAAAAGATGTACTTAGGATTCAGATCCGTTTGCTTGAGCCGATGGCTGCTCAGGGTCAGTTCTTCCGTGGGCGGTGATGTATCGGTGGCGCTGGGCCACATGGCAGCCCCCTGGGATTCGCTGTTCATGACCTCGCCCGTCTGCTGCACCGTGACATGGATCTCAATGCTGTGCCCAAGAATATCGTGAACCACATCAGCAATGGTTTTGATGTAGTACTTTTGAATCCAATTACGCGCAAATGGATTCGGGGTGCAGATCACCAAGCAATCATCGCTCAGCGTCTCAACAGTAGCCGTTTTAATCCAGGTCTCAAAGGTAGGGCGACTGAGCTGCAACTGCAGCCGCTCTAAGACCTGATTCCAGAATTGTTCCAGCACAATTTCCACTGTGTAACCTCTACTGTTGACTGATAAACGAGCAACCGCACCCAAGAGGTTGTCATTTTTGATGATGGTGACTCTAGACGATGGGGCGATGAGGGGAGACGCCGTTGCGTCTAAAGGCGTAAAAAGAACCGATCCAAGCGATTGACTCGGCGATCGCCACGCCACCCCCTAGGGGATGGTTCGGGGTGAGGAGAGGTTAAGACGTCTCTAACTTGCGTGGATGCCGTACTCATGGGGGTTGCTAAACGCTAAAGGACTGAGGACGCGTGATCATCCGTCGGGAGGTGAGGGAGTGAGACGATGATCCCTTGAGGTTGCACTGACGCGATCGCTCTCCCATTCCCCGTCACATCAAGGTATTGGAGGCGATCAAGATCATGCCTGAGACGATCATGATACGCATGGAGCAAAGAGTGGGACGACGAAAACAGGCTCACAATCGTGGCCCAGACCCGGATTCCCTCTCTCTGCGGCTTAACTAGACTACTAGATATGGGATACCAGTGTTATACGAAATATATATGTCGTGATTTTAGCGGGTCTTGACAGGGGCGAAATGGCTCAAAACAAGCCTTGAGGCACGATGCAATATCGGTTTATTGAAAATTAAGGGTTAACGTTTTCTTATCAATTCTTAAGCGATCGCATTCATGAATCGATACGCCTAAACGCTTGACAAGCTGGGAGGTTTAAGTAGTTCAAAGATGCTCCGCCAAGGCATCAACCGAGCATGATCCTCGGTTCTGTTATGAGTAGTTTAACAAGCCGCACCCCTAATTTGGAATGATCACTTGGCGGATTCTTGCCGTCATTCCTACCCCTGCCTTCCCGGCACCGATCCCTCATCACGGCGGCGGAATCTACCCCTAGGTCTCTCCCGCTGCCCGGATGCCTGGCATGACACTACCCCTGTATTGATGACCTAGTGCCCTTTGCATGTCCTCTACACAGCCGTCCGGATCACTCTTGCGGATCTAAATCGGCGATCGCTGACTTGCCCCTACATCGAGTATGCCCCGTAGGAGCGCGCCACGCTTGCCGACGTGCTGTAATGCCCTGCCCTGAGATCAGCACGATCACGCTGAAGGTTGCAGCATGATTACACTCCACTGCGGCCCGCCTCGTTACGACCTTTCCACGTCAAGAAAACCCCGGTCGTAACGGGGTTTTCTTGGCTGGCTGATCCGGCTAGCTTGGTCTAATTACGCGCTAGCCATTTTTGTCCATTCAGGCGCTGCACCGTATAGAACACCATGAGATCAAGCGTCACCCGCCGTTCATCAATCATGAACGACTCTAGGGTGCTGGGCTGAGACTTGGAATCGGCGGCGCAGAAAAACTTGGCTGCGGTAATATCAGGCTTGGAAAAGCCAATGGAAAATTGCCGCTGACCCTTGTCCCAGTTGCCCAGCACTTGCCAACAGTCTGGACTATCGCTGAGCCCGTTCACCGGCAGCTGTGCCTGAACGAACGATAGTTCGATGTCTTGAATGCCTTGATTACCTAGCGTTTCCTTGAGGTTAGGCATGAAGTGTTGCGTGATAAATTCCTCGAAGGGTTTGTCTTCTAGCTTAGGTGGCTTCTCCTTCTTGGCCTTAGCACCGTCTGACTTGGCTGGGGTGGTTTTAGTATCGTCTGACATAGCGTCGGTCCCATGCAGTTCAACATTAGCTTACGGCTTAATCCTGTTTGATTCAAGATTGTGCCTCACCATTACAGGGTATCCTCAAGACTCGATGCTTGCCTAAGGGCGATCGCCCCTGTCAACAACTTCAAATCCGTTCAGCACTACGTCGTATGCCACGTCTCTTTTCCATCTTAAAAGCATGGATTCATGCCTTGACCCATCTCATTCGCTTACCGCTGCTGGATCGTCGGATTTGGCTCTTGTCGGCAGGACGCCTGCTCTCCCAAGTGGGCAATGGTTTCACCCTGTTCTACGCCCCCATTTTCTTCGTCAACCAAGTGGGTCTCTCCGCCACCATGGTGGGGATCGGCATTGGCAGCGGCTCCATTGCGGGCATCGTTGGGCGAATTGTCGGTGGATCGATGGCCGACTCTCCCCGCTGGGGGCGGCGCTCTACTCTGCTGTGGTCGGCGGCGGTGTCGGCCTTAGCTGATGTGGCCTTGGCGATCGCCGATGATTTTCCGGTCTTCCTCGTCGGCAATTTACTCATGGGAGTCGGCATTGGTCTCTATTGGCCAGCGACAGAGGCCGTGGTGGCGGATATTGTCACCCCAGAGCAGCGCAATGAAGCCTTTGCCATTGTGCGCCTGGCCGATAGTTTGGGTCTGAGCTTGGGCGTGGTTTTTGGCGGCGCATTGATTGCCCTAACGGGTCTCTACCGCTTGCTCTTTGTCATCGATGGTCTGTCCTATGCCATCTTTTTTGTCTTGATCTATGTGGCGATCGCTGAAACGTTAAGTAATACCGATCGGGGCCGTTCCTTCTTTGCTGGCTGGGCCATTGCCCTGCGCGATCGCCCCCTGTTAGTCTATGCCGGCGTCAACATCCTGTTTACCACCTATCTCGCGCAAGTCCAGAGCACGCTGCCGGTCTACTTCAGCCGCTTTGTGTCCTTTGATGGCGTGCTGGGATTATCCGAAGCCATGATCAGCCTGCTGTTCACCTGGCACATTGTCCTCGCTGCCCTCTGCCAACTGCCTATAGCCCGTGGTCTAAAGCGATTTGGTCTCGTCTGGGCGTTGATTGGATCGGCTCTATTTTGGGGACTAGGATTTCTGTTGATTTGGTTCACCGGCGTCACCACAACCTTGGCGCTGGGATGGGCTCTGGCTGGATTGGCCGTGATGGCGATCGCCACCGATGCTTACACCCCAGCCGCCTCTGCCCTCGTCGTCGCGATCGCCCCTGAAGCCTTGCGGGGGGTCTACCTATCGATCAACTCCCTCTGCTGGGCGGTGGGCTATTTCATTGGCCCAACCCTAGGAGGATGGGTGCTCGACCAAGACCGCTGGGTGATTGATGGATTTTGGCTGGGCTCCGCCTTGAGCGTTTTGGGAGCGATCGCCATTCTGCTCTGGCTGGATCGCCTGCTGTCTCAAGCTCAGAAAACCTAGCTTGCCTAGAGTGGATCTAGTCTGCCCAGTCTAGCGATTCTGATCTAGGCTAGGATTATCGGCGATCGCTGCCCCTTGGCTAGTACGGCGCGCAAGCCTCTGGATTGCCACAAACAAGACATCAGGAGATGTCCGCCGCGCGTGTATGTCCCATCTCCATCATCAACCATTCCGACATGCCATCGTCATAGGACTTGCAGGGCATCCTAAACCTATGCAGATGGGCTACCCCTAAGCTCTGTTGTCTGAGAGAGAAGGCTATGAACACGACTCCCCTTGAGGCCTGGCTTGTGCAGGCCGTTCATGAAGCGATCGCGCCGACAGCATTAATTTCCACCCTCATCCAGACCCTGGCAGAGGACTACGGCCTTCATGCATCCATTGGAATCGCCGCCGCTGATGGATCGACAGGTGTCCATGTTTGGGCTCACCAGCAAACGACAGATACATCTTCAGAACCTCACCAACCTGCGCTTTATCAAGGCCGCCATGCCGACTGGCCCCAGTGGTTGTCACCCCAGGTAAATCCTTCCCTGGATCCGATCACAGGAGATGGCATGATTCCTATCGCAATTCCAGCTGCCCCTGCTGGGGCAGCGACCCTACCCCAGTTCATCCTCCGGCTCCATCGCCCAGCGCCAGACTCCGATCCGCCAACTGCCTGGGCTGATGAGTCACCGCAGACCCTGGCCGCCTTCACCTGTTTGGCACGACAAACCTATCTAGCCTACCTGGCCCTGCTCCATCGCCATCAAGCCGATCAGGCCCATCGCTACATTGCCCTCGTCAGCGGCATTAATCAACTGCTCAACTCTAGTCTTGATCCCGACCAGGTGGTGGATCGAGTAATGGCAGAATTGGGGGTAGTCATGGGCAGCAATCGCGCCCTGCTGATTGATTTCCGCCAGGCTTCCGCCGATCTGCTATCGGTATGGACGGCACCCCACCAATCCTGCGACCTACCGTCCCTGTGCCGAGAAGACTGGGACTTGGCCCTGGATGCCCTAGAGCAAGGCGGTGCATCCTACCTACACTTCACGGAGCCGAGCCTAGACCTAGAAGACCTGTCTGACTGGATGAGTAAAGCCGGTGCCGGTTCCCTGCTGATCATTCCTGTCTCCGTACAAGAAGACCTCTTTGGGGCGATCGCCCTCCTGGCCGATTCTCCCCATCAAACCTACTCCGTAGACCAACTGCAGGCCCTGCGCCAAGTGGCAAACCAGGTAGCGATCGCCCTCGTGCATACCCAAAACTACCTAGGACTCTGCCACGAACCCCCTAGCCCACCCATGCCCATCGAGGTGCAACCCCTCAGCGATCGTCAAGATTCCCTCACCCATTTGATGACCCGCCCCTGCCTAGAGCAAGAGTTGACCCATTTCAGCAACCGCGCCATGTGGTTTGTGCGCCCCCCCTTTAGCCTGATTCTGTGTGACCTAGACTATTTCAAGCTCGTCAACGATGTCCACGGCTACGCCATTGGTGATGAGGTACTATGCCAAGTGGCAGAACGCCTGCGCAGACAGCTTCGCCAAGGCACCCCAGCCTATCGCTACGGCGGTGAAGAGTTTGCTGTTTTGTTGCCCGAAGCCCCGCTTTCTGCGGCCATTGGCGTTGCCGAACGCCTGCGCTGGGCCATTAGCGCCACGCCGATTAAAACCTCCGTGGGTGCCTTGACAGTTACAGCCAGTTTTGGGGTTGCCCAGCAGCAGCCTGCCCGCGATCGCCATGCCATGGACGTTTTAGAGCGAGCCACCCGAGCGATCGCCGAAGCTAAATATCAAGGACGCAACTGTGTCATTGGCCATCAACTCCATCCCGCCAATCATCCACCAACACCCGACCGATGATCATGATTTGAGGCAGCAAGCTGTGCATTTTATTAGCCTAGGTGGGTACCCTATGCGAAACAGTCTTTGGATAGATACCGAGTCCCTAATACTAGGGTGTGGGCGGTCTGTAGGATGGCCCCAAGGCTTGTCCCCAAAGCATCTCAGCGTGCTCAATCTAGATCAATAATCTGTCACACCCAGTCAAGGATTGGGTATCCCCTACAAGACTGCCATTCCATCTCAAACCTTGCTCTATCAATCATTGTAGTGGAGACCTTACATCAGATCTCCCCATAGCAATAGCTCCATCTTTCGCATATAGACGTTTCTAATCACATCCCTATGGTTATCAGCAAGGACGATCGCTCCGCCGACTACTCCCCCTCTAACGTGATGGAGCGGGTCATGCTCCTCAATGTCCCCATCGACAACCTCTCGATGGAGGAACTGCTGCCGAAGCTAAAGCAGGGGGGAGTCGTGGTAACCCCCAATGTAGACCACGTCGTCAAGCTGCAGCGCGATCAAGATTTTTGCGACGTCTATAGCGCAGCTAACTACCGCACTTGCGATAGCCAGACCTTGTTCTACGTGTCTCGTTTCCTAGGTACGCCCATCAAAGAACGTATTTCTGGCTCCGACCTTTTCCCAGCCTTTTATAACCATTACAAAGACGACGACGAGGTGACCATCTTTCTCCTAGGAGCTGCCGAGGGCGTTGCGGCTACGGCGCAGAAAAACATCAACGCCAAAGCCGGACGTGAACTCGTGGTGGCTGCCCATTCGCCCAGCTTTGGGTTTGAGAAACGAGAAGATGAGTGCCAGCAGATTATTCAACTCGTGAATGAGTCTGGCGCAACGGTTCTAGCCGTGGGCGTGGGCGCACCCAAGCAGGAAAAGTGGATCCACAAATACAAAGACCAAATGCCCAACGTCAAGCTATTTTTGGCGATCGGGGCCACGATTGATTTTGAAGCTGGCAAAACCTCCCGCGCCCCAGCTTGGATTAGCAACTTGGGGATTGAGTGGATCTATCGCCTGCTTTCTGAGCCCCAGCGTCTCTGGAAACGCTATCTTGTGGATGACTTGGTGCCGTTTGGCTGGCTGATTCTCCAGCAAAAACTCCATCTCTATAAAGCGCCACACACCATCAAACTGTAGGACTTCTAAGCAAAGGACTCTTCTCCATCGATGATGATTGGATCGTTGCAGAGGAGTCCTAAACTATCCCACTGAGCCCTGATCGGTTCGAAGGATAGGAGATAGGAGGCGATCGCTCCAATCAAACATGCGCGGCGTTGCTAAATGAGACGATAAACGTTGGATGATAGTGGTGTCGCTGTTCATCAAGAACTATGCCGAAATCTACGAGCACCTACTGGAATCCACTCCTTCTAGAAAACCAAGGGCAATGGCAGCCGATCCAAGGATTAGACAACCTCGTTGAAGAACTCACCCTCAGCATTGATCAAGAAACCGGTAACTATACCCGGTTAACGAGGTTTCATCCTGGCGCTGATACAGCGAAGGCTGGCAGCAAATCCCATAACTATCCTGAAGAGATCTTTATCGTCAGCGGTCGTCTCTATGACCAAGCCTTTGATATGTGGTTGGAACGTGGTCATTATGCCAGCAGACCGCCTGGAGAAGTGCATGGGCCCTTCAAAACCGATATTGGATGTGTCGTTCTTGAAATGTCCTTTCCTCATCAAGCCCAAAAATAAGATAAGTGCAGATATCACAGGATATCGGCCTTGAGCAGGCATCGCTCTAGACTCAAACAGCTTGGCTGCACCACCAATCCAATAACACGGCACGGCACTGTAGGCAGGTCAGATCAGCCAGCAAAACAGAAATCCCAGCGCGACTTATCTCGTAGCTTTTACCGATTTGAGGGGCTGTTCCTTCTTGGAGGTGAGCGACAAAACTGTAGAGAACTTGATTGGAAAAGGAGCTATTCACGGCCCAGCCCTTAGAATTCAGAGACTGAAGCCGGGCGATCGCTTCTGGAGCTATCCCTAATTCTCGCCTCAGAACCTCAGCCGCTACGGTTGGGCGATCGCTACCCTGAGGACAGCGGCCACCGGGAAAGTCCCAGGTTTCAGCGCCCAGACCAGGACGATACATCGGCGGCGGCAGTAAGATACGATCGCCCTGGATAGGTAACACAATCAGCGAGTCGGCTTTTTCGATACGCCAGTAGTCGAGGAGGCGATCGCCCGCCTGGATATGTTCGCCAATTAAGTGAAACCAAGACGTTGATAGATCGACAAAGCGATCGCCCACCTGCCACTCGGGATCGGTCATTTCGGCTCATTCAGGTGTTGTTTCAGTTGGCTGATGGTATTGGGACTAAGAATGGCCTTCACCACCACCCGCTGGGACTCATCCTTGAGGGTTAGGACAGTCTTATCTAAATCGTGGGTGACACCGGTTTGGGGAAACTTAAGCTCAATCACCTGGTAAACAACCTCAGGAAGCGCCACCTGGATCACCACTTCATTTTGGGTTTTGGGATAGATATAGAGTTCTTGCCGTAAATTATCTAACTCCAAGCGCTGGGGCGTGATGTTGCGCTCCCCTTCCACCTTGGATTTTTGCCAATACAGCGTAATACCTCGTACCTGGGGATGCGTCACCCGAAAGGTTTCATCAAACCGCTGGGGCTCCCAGTTGAGGTTATGAAGGTCGTGGGTGGGCTGGATCAGCCGTTGTTTCCAAGAAATATCTTGATCGTGCAAATCGGCCCACCAATCGCTAATTTCTGCAAAATGGTTGGCATTGTCGGGATTGCTGCTGCCCAGTTGCCAAATAGTTTTTGCCTGCATCGCTCTGAACCTATGATGAACTCTCAACCTACGGTGAACACGAGACATCCATAATGTCTCTGGATTCAGAATAGGCTGGTCTGGAGGCAAGGTGCTAGATTTTTAAGATTTCCGCTAGAAGTTGTGGGGAGGGATGGCTAGCGATCCCCACCCACAGACGGCGATCGCTAGGTGAGGACGACGGATTGGGAGGCGATCGCTCCACAGACGGCGATCGCTTCTTGGCGGGCCCATCGGTCGGCTTCCAGAATGTCATCCAACGTGGGCGTGGCCAAGTTGTGGGCTTGGTGGCGATCGCACACCGCCTCAATCACCCTGGGAATGTCGAGGAACTGGATCTGCTCATCGATAAACAGCGCCACGGCCTGCTCATTGGCAGCATTGAGTACGGCGGGCATGGAACCACCGGCGCGACCAGCGGCGTAGGCTAGCTGCATACAGGGATATTTCTGATGATCCGGCTCTCGGAACGTCAGGTCGCCAGCTTTCACCAAATCCAGCGGTTTCCAATCGGTATACAGGCGCTCGGGCCAGGAGAGGGCATAGAGCAAGGGCAGACGCATGTCGGGCCAACCGAGCTGGGCCAGCATGGAGGTATCCTGCACTTCAATCAGGGAGTGAATAATGCTTTGGGGATGAATGACGATATCGATATGATCATAGTCGAGCCCGAATAGGTAGTGGGCTTCAATCACCTCTAACCCCTTGTTCATCAAGGTAGCGGAGTCGATGGTGATTTTGGGCCCCATAGACCAGTTGGGGTGCTTAAGCGCATCGGCAACCTTCACCGTGGGCAGTCGATCTACGGGCCAATCGCGGAAAGCACCGCCGGATGCCGTTAAAACAATGCGCCGTAGTCCACCGACAGGAACGCCCTGCAAACATTGGAAGATGGCAGAATGCTCCGAATCCGCAGGCAGCAGCTTGACGCCATGCTTCTTCACCAAGGGCAACACCACAGGGCCACCCGCAATCAAGGTTTCCTTATTAGCCAAGGCAATGTCTTTGCCCGCTTCAATGGCCGCTAAGGTGGGCAGCAGGCCAGCACAGCCGACGATACCCGTGACCACCGCCTCCGCATCGCCGTAGCGAGCTACTTCCACCACGCCTTCCTCGCCCGCCAAAATAATCGGCTGGGGATCGAGGTCAGCGATCGCTGCTTGGAGTTCGGGCAATTTGTCAGCGGCACAGATGGCCACAATTTCGGGCTTAAATTGGCGCACTTGGGCGGCCAGCATCTCCACATTGCGCCGGGCAGCAAGCCCCACAATCCGAAATTGCTCTGGATACTGATGCACAATATCCAGGGTTTGCGTCCCAATTGACCCGGTGGATCCAAGCAGGGTAATAGCTTTCACAATATCTTAATCTTATGGGTGAGCGGCCTCTCCACTATAAAATGTCGCGGATACCTTGAGTGCAAGGAATTTTTTAAGGATTGGCAACGATCGACCTCGATCCCCTAGCTTGATCCCCAGTTCGATCCAATCTCCCAAAGATCCGCCCGTCGCTTCTACCATAGAGATATAGGCGTTTCTCACGGATGACTCCTGGTATGACCCGCAATGCTGACCCGTTTAACGAGCGCGACCTGCAACGACTACAGCTTTTCATCTACTTCATTCCCGTCATGGGCTTCTTTCCAGCCCTCTGGGCGCTCTACCGACAACAGGGCGATCGCCGCCAGCAGATTGCCAGTCGCCTTTCCGTGGTGCTAGCCCTAGGCTGGGTGCTCAGTTACGCCTTGCTGGGAGCTGGGGCCCAGAGTTCTGCCAACCTCTCCTTCTCGCTGCTGCTAGCCAATAGCGTGGTCACCTCCGGCTACTTTCTCACCAGTTTTTGGCTGATGCTGCGGGTGTGGCAACGTAAACCATTATGGTTGCCCGGCGTCAGTGATATTGGCGATCGCTTGCCTTAATGGGCTGAACAGGATTCAATAGCGATGGCAGTCTCATCCACCGCAGTTAGCCCCCGCCCGGCAAGTTGAGCGGAATGGGTTGCTGAAAGATGGTAGGTTCTGAATGCATTCGATGTCCTGGATCCAACTTATGGATATTTTCAATAAACTTACGTAAGCTGTAGCATTAGATTCTCGATCGAGGACATCGTGTCTCCACAGAAACACTCTCATTCATCTCAGGGGTCTAAACGATTTTCAACGCGATCGCCCAAGTCTCGTCGGTGGCGATGGCTATGGATGGCGTCGGGTCTCGTCGGTGTCGCGATCGTTTCAGCGACAGCCGGAGCCTTCTTGGCGGCAACCCTAGCCAGTACACCTTTGCTACAAAGCCAACTCAGCCCGGAAGATGCTGATGCCTTTGACCAAGACGGTATTTCCAGCGGCGAAACCTTTCAATTGCCCAAGCTCACCCGCCCGGTCAACATTCTTGTCCTAGGTGTAAAAGTTCTGAGTTCCGACGTCGAGAATCCACCGCCGGAAGTGCGCGACTTGGGCTATCACGCCTTGGTCAACTCCTTTGATGGTCTCTCAGACACCATGATGCTGGTGCGATTTGACCCTAGAGATAACACCGTCACGGTACTTTCCCTACCCCGCGATACCCGCACCTTTGTGGACGGTGTGGGAGTGACCAAGCTCAACGACGCCAACGCCTATGGTGGCCCAGCCCTAGCGGCTCGCTCCGTCAGCTACCTGCTGGGCGATATCAGCATCGATCGCTACGTGCGCATCAACGTTCAGGGTGTGGAAAAGCTGATTGATGCCCTCGGCGGTGTGACGGTCTATGTGCCGCAAGATATGCGCTATCAAGACGATAGCCAGCACCTTTATATCAACCTAGAAGAAGGGGAGCAGCATTTAGATGGTGAGCAGGCCATGCAGTTCCTTAGATTCCGCTATGACCAGTATGGCGATATTGGTCGCGTGCAGCGGCAGCAAGCCTTTATGGGTGCCTTGATCGAGCAAACCCTCAGTCCGGTGACCCTAGCGCGGATGCCGAGAATTTTGTCGGTCATTCAAGACAATATTGATACCAATCTCACGGTGGAAGAGACAGTGGCGCTGGTGGGTTTTGCAAGCACAACCCAGCGATCGGATGTGCAAATGCTGATGCTGCCCGGTGATTTTAGTCTATCCGGTGAGTATGAGCTGAGCTATTGGCTGCCCAACTACAACGCCATTGATGCCATGGTGGATCAATATTTTGTGCGAGGGCAATCACAGGATCTGGTAGAACCACGTCGTCTACGCATTGCCATCCAAGACACAATGGGGCGACCGCGCAGCGTCAGCCGCCTGCTTGATAAGCTCTACGATGCTGGCTATGACAATGCTTATCTGGAAGCCAATTCTACAGAACCCCTTGCAACCACCCGGATTATCGTTCAGCAGGGCGATACCCAAAGTGCTGAAGAGCTGCAGCGGGTGCTGGGCTTTGGCGATGTGCGAGTGGAAAGCACCGGCGTGCTGGATTCGGACATTACGATTCGGGTGGGCGAGGATTGGTTGGAAAGCGATCGCCCCTAGTTAGACGACCCCAGGGGGATCGAAAGCCAGCCTGCTGCAAAACCTGGCACAATAGACGACAGATGTATTACGTTGGTCTGCCATGCACGCGCTTTCAATTCCCACCTGGATTATTCATGTTTCTAGTGTGATTGAGTGGATCGTCGCCATTTGGCTCATTTGGGTCTACAGCGGCGTTAGCCAAAATCCAGCATGGCGCTATCTGGCGATCGCCATGTTGCCTCTGTTAGTGAGCGCGATGTGTGCCTGTACCTGGCACTTTTTTGATAACCCGCTGAATCTCGAATGGCTGGTGACGCTACAGGCGGCCATGACGGTGGTGGGTAATTCAACGGTCTGCGCTGCGGCTTGGTGGATCTGGCGATCGGCAAAGTTGACCACGCCGCCTAGTTCGTAAGATCGCTGTGGCCAGTCTGCTTGAGACATCTCCCAGCAGGTGGACTCAATCTTGTTGCAGGGTGTTGTTAGATATGGCTGCAACTACTGTCTTGTGAGCTTTTCATGCGTTACGGCTTCGCCTAACGCATTCTACTGATATTAACTCATCTTACCTTTTAATAGGGATATTTGTTTACATGTTGGACAAGTGTTTAGCGATCGCCTTTCTCAATCGAGGATGATTCTGCGGAATCCTGAGGATCATAGCCCCTAGCCTCCAAGGCATCCGTCAGATCGCGAGCTAGATACAGCATTCGGATAAGCAAAGGCACGAGGAGACGAACGGGGTGGCGATCGCATCCTCGGGCTTGCTGGGCTTCTTGGATAGCCTGGAGTTGTTCCAGTAGAACAGGGATAAACCGAATCGCGATGGCGATCACTAAGCTGACTTGGGCTGGATTGATGCCGATATGGCGCAACGGTGACAGCCAGCGTTCTAGCAGCGCTAGCATATCTGAAACCTTAGTTGTGCTGCTCACCACAATCGCCAAACCCACCAACGCCAAAAGCCGGAGAGCGATCGCCAGTCCTATCTGCCAGCTCGTCAGCACTCCATGCAGCACCACAATCGCTAAGACAATGACAACCAGCGGCCGCAGTTGTTGCCAGATGCTTCGTCCTGGCAGGTGAGCGATCGCCATCAGGGTGATCACCAGCCCCACAACTCCGAGTAAGATAAGCCAATCCTGCACAAAAAACAGGCCCATACCAGCAATCGCTAGACCCAAAACCTTCACTCCTGCGGGTAAGGCATGGATGGGCGATCGCCTGGGCACGTAGAGACCTAGAGCCATGTCATCTGCTCCACGTAGGCCGGGAGGGCGATCGCCGGCGGTGCGTCCATCACAATTTGCCCGTTATCAAACAGCAGGATGCGATCGAAATCCTGGAGTAGATCGAGGTCATGGGAAACCACGACGATCGGTTGGGATAGATTCCATAAAATACGACGGATATGATTGCGGTTGCGTAGATCGAGTAGGGTCGTGGGTTCATCGAAAATCAAATACCTAGGCTGCATAATTAAAACAGCAGCGATCGCCAACAGTTGCTTTTGTCCGCCGCTCAGCAAATGGGCCGGATGGTCGCGCCAGTCCTTCAATCCATACTGAATCAGCATGGCATCCACTCGCTGCTGAATCTCGGCGCGCTTCATTTTCAGATTCGTCAACCCAAAGGCTAGGTCTTCCGCCACGGTCGGTAAAATAATTTGATGATCGGGATTTTGGAATACAAACCCCACCTGCCGCCGCACCGCCTTAGCCTGGTGGCGCGTATCCAGACCATCCACCCGCACCCAGCCCGCATCTGGCACAATCAACCCATTCAGCAAGCGGGCAAAGGTGCTCTTGCCAGAACCATTGCTGCCAATCACCCCAATGCGCGGTTCCGTCAGCGTGACGGTAATGTCGTGCAACACTCGGCGATCGCCAAATGCATGGCTCACCCCGCATAGCTCAATCACCCAACCCTCCCATCCCAGACCCTAACCCATGCCTCAACTACTCTATGCTATCGGGCAATGGGCCCAGAGCGATCGCTCCTAGCTTAAGGTGATCGATGGAGGTCGCCTGAGATGGTTTCCAGCAGACGGCGATCGCATCCATGCTTTACAATAAAATACTTGATGACATTCGACTTCGACAAAACGCCGCTATGATTTCTCTGCTCAATACCCAAGACCTCAAGCGAGATCTTGACACCTTGTCGCTACGCCTGGGTAAAACCCAGGACTATCTTTGACGTCCCTGCTCTGACGGCCAAAATCCACGATCTAGAGCAGATTGCCTCCCAGCCAGACTTCTGGGATGATCAAACCCGTGCCCAGCGCACGCTGCAAGAATTAAACGACTGTAAATCCCATCTCGATCAGCTCGACCAATGGCGATCGCAGCTAGAGGATGCCCAAGCCGTCCTAGAGTTGTTGAGCGTGGAGCCCGACGATGCCCTGCTAGAAGAAGCCTGCGCCACCGCCCAGACCTTGCAAAAAGCGCTCGATCAGTGGGAACTGCAGCAACTCTTGTCTGGAGAATACGACCAAAACGGCGCGGTCTTGAGTATCAACGCCGGGGCTGGCGGCACCGATGCTCAGGACTGGGCAGAAATGCTGCTGCGTATGTACACCCGCTGGGCAGAGCAGCATGGCTATAAGGTGCAGTTAGCAGAATTATCTGAAGGGGATGAGGCGGGCATTAAGTCGGTCACTCTAGAAGTTGAAGGACGCTACGCCTACGGATACTTGAAGGCGGAGAAAGGCACCCATCGCCTGGTACGGATTTCGCCGTTCAATGCCAACGATAAACGCCAAACCAGCTTTGCGGGTGTGGAAGTGATGCCGATGTTGGATGAATCGGTGACCCTCGATATTCCTGAGAAGGATTTAGAAATTACCACCACTCGTTCTGGCGGTAAGGGCGGTCAAAACGTCAACAAAGTAGAAACGGCAGTGCGGATTGTCCATATTCCCAGTGGTTTAGCCGTTCGCTGCACCCAAGAGCGATCGCAGCTCCAGAATAAGGAAAAAGCCCTGGCATTACTGACGGCCAGACTCTTGGTAATTGCCCAAGAACAGCGAGCTAAGGAAATCTCTGATATTCGTGGCGACATGGTGGAAGCAGCCTGGGGCAACCAAATTCGCAACTATGTGTTCCATCCCTACCAAATGGTGAAAGATGTGCGCACCAATGTGGAAACGACTGCCATTGATGATGTGATGAACGGTGACTTAGATCCGTTTATCGAAGCCTATCTGCGCCAAGAAAATCAGATGGTGGAAGCATCTAGCTCTGTCTAGTCAATCTATCGGTACAATCTCTATGCCAGCCGACCTGAGTTTACTTGGTTTGGCTGGCATCATATTTAGGCGGATCACATCGTGAACTTGTTTAAGGAGTTTTCTGGGTCAGACATTACTGTACTCCTCAGGTTTACACTGACTGTAAAGCTTTGTTGAACGATCTGCATAACACCCTTCAACAGCTGTAATATTGCGAGCATGTTATGTATAACTATATGAATTAGGCTTTTATTAAGAGCCTGCTCGTTAGAAAACCCTAAAAGCGGCATAATAGGCTGATCAAAATCTACATAACACCCCAGAAAGAGTAGCTATCCAGACAATATTCAGCCTAGTCCATCTTGGTGAAGGCGATATTCAACGATGATCTAGCTAGTTGCCTCAATCGTGAGGGTTGATAACGATAAAAGAGAAGGTGTTCAGTATAAACAATAGTTAGCCTTTCAAGGTTAATTCGTCATATGCTCCGTAAAGTGTCTACCGGTCGCATTCTCAAAAACGACTATCCATCGCTACTGATGCTGATATGCATCGGCGTTATATGGGTCGCTGCCATCGGCGGAGGCATTTTCGGCTTTCTTCCAAAACGCCGGGGCGGAGGCACGGTCGAAGTTGATTCCACAATGATGATGATTCTGATCGTCGTTGCAGTTATCGTCACTCTGCTGCTTGGCTGGCTCGCTGCGAAGCGTATCGATGACATTAAGCGAGTTATCCGAGTCGGCCCGGAGGTCAAAGGTCATATTCAAAGCATTACCTTTTTCAAAGATCGTGGCCGCGTGGAGTACGAGTACCAGCACAAAGGGCAAACATATCAATCAGGCAACGCGATCTGGAAAAATCGCAAAACAACTCGGCTTCAAAATGGAGATGAAATCACTCTGATCGTTGATCCTAAGAATCCGTCGCGGGCATTCATTGCGTCACTCTACAGTTAATGGTCGTTCCGCACAGGCTAACAAGTGCGATCGCTGATCTTGTAGGGTGTGTTCCCTACTGTAATTCCTAGCACACCACTGGTAGTTTTTTGGGAACGCACCATGCTCATAACTCAACCTCCTTAAGGCAAGTCGTCACAATTAGGTAGTTTGAGGTGCTAGTCAAAGTAGTACAGTAAACTTACTCTTTGAGAGTAAAACATAGGTGAATACTCGTGGCGCTTTTCAGTCGGCTCCTGAATCTCAATACCGGTAATATCCCGCTAGAAGATTTCTTCACTGAGTTAGTCGCTTACCTCTTCAGCACAGACAAGGAAATTCTCTATGCTTGGCTCAACCATTTAAACATATTGGATACAAGCATTGATTTGGATGCCTATGTTTCAACACAAAGAAAGTTTGAGCCTCTTGATAGCCATCGTTTGGGTAGCCGCCCTGATATCGTAATTGAGCTAGCTGATACTCAACGTCGTAGCATCATCTTTATTGAGAGTAAAATTGGCTCTCAGGAAGGCGACAAGCAGCTTTCAAGGTATGCAGAGATTTTGCATGGAATTCCAGGGTTCCAGCACAAATTTCTTTTGTACATCACTCGTGATTTCGATCCGAAAGCTCAAGCAGATGTGTTCAAGACTATTGCTCAACCTACCGTTCAGTTCAGGCAACTGAGATGGCATCAGTTCTATCGGTTTTTGAAAACTCAAGCAGATACAATGCTTGTTCAAGAAATTATGATATTTATGAGTGAGTATCGCATGGCACATAACAACCAGTTCTCCTCTATTGACGTGATTACGCTAGCAAATTTCACGAAATCACTAGAACTGATGGATGAGACAATGTGGGGGGAAGTGAGTCAACGCTTTAAGAAAGTTTTAGGAGCCATTAAGCAAAAGTCTACCGCACTTACCCAGATTCAATGGCATGGGCGGTATTTAATGACTGCCTCGATGCCAAGTGGAAGATGGTGGTGCGGACTAGGTTTTATTCTCAAGACATCACATTTAACTGATTACCCAACAGTACGTCTCGTACTTGAAGTAGATCCTAATTCCCATCGTCGAGCAGAAATTATTGAAGCAATGAAAGATATTTGCGAACAATATGGCTGGAAAGGTTATAGCTTAGATAGCTCAAAAGACTGGGCAGGAATAGTTCGAGAAAAAAGTTTGCAGGATTTTCTTTCTGAAGAAGACCATGTGGTAGCGATCAAAAGATTTTTCCTGCAGGCACTCGATGAGTTAGAAAATATCAAAGATCAGTATTCAAGCCTTCCTTGGGTAGCAATTCAAGACAATGGAGAAAACTCTGATGATGGGTTACCAGATACCTAACAAATCGTTATGGGAGTAAGGTGAACATAACCTTAGATTGTGAATGAACTGCGAGTGTGAGCGTCTTGCCCACGGTTTCTTAGCGAAAATTCTATCGCCTCCAGCAACGCCAAAACAGCCCTGGTTTTGGCTCAAGAAGCATAGGAGAGCATGATGAACAAACTAAAAATTTACCCTTGGAACTTAACAGAAGATCTGGAAGTCCATGAAAATATAGCTACTCATATGAATAAAACCTAGCCTAGGGCCTCTCAAATATAAAGGAGGATAGTATGCCAGTACCTGCAGAATACCAGCGTGCTTCAGATGACTTTTATCATTATCTGGTAGATGCACGTGACACAGCCAGCCTCTGGAGTACCCATGTAACCTACACCATGACACAAGGCGTCTTTCAGACGTTTCGCTGCAGGCTTTCCATTGAAGATGCCATATTATTTGCGAACGTACTGCCAATTTGCTTGAGGGCACTTTTTGTGACCGATTGGGATACGAAAGAACCGCAAAAGTCCTTTGCAGATCGTGAAGAGATGATGAGAGACGTCAGATCATTGCGGGAGGACCATAATTTTTCGACTGAAACCGCCATTAAAGATGTAGCCGCTGCTCTGAGACGACATGTGGATGAAAAAGCCTTTGATCACGTACTTGCTCAATTACCAGAAGGGGCAATAGATTTCTGGCAAGTATAAAATATGCTCTACCTGACGGCTGCTTCACCCTGTGTCATTGCTTAACGTTGAGGAAACAATGCCTGGATTGGGAGCGATCGCTGTCCGGTCATGGTGATGCTTGTTTTGACTTAGGCGATCGCCCCCAGCCCATAGCGCCCTGAAGATAGGTTAACCCTACTGTAGATAAAAATCCAACATAGGCGATCGCTTGGGCCAGATACAGCGTTTGGGTATAGCCAAAAAATGCTTTGAGTAAGATACCGGGAAATTGGCGATCGGGAAGAATCTGGCTCAGATCCCAGACTTGTGGCCCTAGAAGACAGGCACCACCGGGGGCACAGAGATTTGACCAGGCGGGATCGTAGAGAGATAAAAGCTGTAGCGCCGCATCTAGATGTCGTAAAGCCGAAACGACGAGACCGGCCACAATCAGCAACAGCAAGACCCCCATCACCTGGAAAAAGCGCCGCAGGTTAATCTTGATGCCCAGTTGAAACAACAGGGTACCGATCACCACCGCACCGGCTAGGCCAGCGATCGCTCCCGCCACCGGCACCCAGCCCTGCTGAAACTTGGCCGCAATGAACAGCACCGTCTCAAAGCCTTCCCGCAGAACCGCGATGGCAATTAGCGAAAATACGCTCCATCCAGCGGCTAGCCCTGTACGATCGACGGCGCTGGAAATGGCTCCTTCCACATCCGCCTTCATCGACTTGGCCTGCTGGGTCATCCAAATTAACATCCAGCTCAGAAGGGCGATCGCCGCCAGCTCAAATCCACCTTCTAACGCCGGTTTAGCGATCGCTCCATAGCCCTGCTCCGCCTGAGATAGCTTGGTCAGCAACGAGAGCAGCAGCGCACCGATTACAAGGCTGCCTGCCACCCCTGCCCCAATGCCGCCATAGACCCAGCCATGGAGGCGCGACTGATTGGCCTTTTGTAAGTAGGCCATGACAATGCCCACCACCAGCGCTGCTTCCACACCTTCACGCAATGTAATCACAAAAGTCGGCAAGGCCGCTGTCAGATCGGTCATACTAGTAAATTCTGAGATTTTATGGCATGGGGGCATGGCCCCAGTCCCGTAAGATATTGTAACGAGTTTGAGGGTGGTCTATTGGTCCACCGCTCAAGTCCCACAGGAGCGATCGCATTTTGGTAGACCTACAGCCGTCCGAATTAGACCCAACCCCCGCGCCCGATTGGCAGCAGGGCGACCTCATTTCCCTAGACATTGACGACCTCAGTTCCGGAGGCGACGGGGTCGGACGCTGGCAGGGTCGGGTCGTCTTTGTGCCCGACAGCGTTCCCGGAGACCAGGCGGAGGTGCGGCTGGTGCGGGTCAAGCGCCAATATGCCCATGGCAAGCTGCGCAAGGTGATCACCCCATCGCCCCATCGAGTGCGGCCAGCCTGCATTGTGGCGGATAAATGCGGCGGCTGTCAGTGGCAGGTAGTCAGCTATGAACAGCAGCTTCAGTCGAAGTATCAACAGGTGGTGCAGGCCCTAGAACGCATTGGCGGCTTAGAACATCCGCCGGTGGATCAACCCCTACCCTCTGCCCCCCTGGCCTATCGCAATAAAGTCACCTATCCCCTAGCCATGTCTGGCGAGAAGGTGCAGGCGGGCTACTACCAAAAGGGTAGCCATCGCTTGGTCAACCTCAACCAATGTCCCGTCCAGGACGAGCGCTTAAATCCCCTCCTGGCCGAGATCAAGCAAGATATTCAGCGGCGCGGCTGGCCCATCTATCGCGAAAAGCCCCATCGTGGCCTTCTGCGTCACGTCAGCTTCCGCATTGGGCGACGCACGGGGGAACTGTTGCTGACCCTGGTGTCCACCGATTGGGATATTCCTGGCATTGAGGAACAGGCCCACCAATGGCTCAACCGCTACCCAGACCTAGTGGGCGTCTGTGTGAACCTGAATGGCGATCGCACCAATGCCATTTTTGGCCCCGAGACCCGCTGTGTAGCCGGGCAGCATTATCTAACGGAACAGTTTGCCAATCTGACCTTCCATATCCAGTCCACCACCTTTTTCCAAGTTAATACCGAGCAAGCCGAGGCGCTGCTGAATGTCATCCTGGAGGAACTGGCCCTAACTGGCACAGAGCGCATTGTGGATGTCTACTGCGGGATTGGTACCCTAACCCTGTCGATCGCCCAACAGGCCGAATCCGTGATTGGCATTGAGCTACAGCCGGAGGCCGCAGAGCAGGGCCAGGATAATGCCATCCTCAACGGTATTGCCAACACCGTTTTCCTCGCTGGCTCGGCAGAGCGGTTACTCGCAGAAACGGTGCGATCGCTCTCCGCGGCCCCAGACGTGATCCTGCTTGATCCGCCCCGACGCGGCTGTGACCCGTTCGTGCTCGAAACCTTACTGGAGGTGATGCCCGAGCGGATTGTCTACGTGAGCTGCAACCCCGCCACCCTCGCCCGCGACCTAATGCGGCTTTGTGAAAGCGGCTATCGCCTGGCCCGCGTGCAGCCCGTGGATTTCTTCCCCCAAACCGCTCATATTGAATGCGCGGCCTTTCTGGTACGGCGTTGAAACCAGGGAGAGAGGTCGCGCCACGCTATCGATCTGACCTGTGGCGCACTCTCCCGCTAATTCCCCTGAATGTCCCTGGATCAGGGGAAGATGAGTAATGTCGTTGACCAGTGTGATGTTTTGCCATGCCCACGATCAACCTGAGCCAAATTGCCCAGCATCTCCAGTCCCAGCACACTACTGCCCAGGATCCGGAGATCAGCGGTGTGGCGGCCATTGACGAAGCCCAACCCGGACAACTGAGCTACATCGAAGGCGAAACCTTCGCCGCTCAGATTGCCACCACCCAGGCCAGCGCCTTGATTTTGCCCATGAATGAGGCCTTGCAGGCGGCTGCCGATGCCCGCCAATTGGCTTGGGTGAGCGTTCCCCAACCCCGTCTTGCCTTTGCCCAGGCGATCGCTCTTTTTTACCAACCCTTCAAGCCCGCCCCTGGCATTCATCCCAGCGCCGTCATTGATCCATCGGTACAGCTCGGAGAGGGGGTGTCCATCGGAGCCCATGTGGTGATTCAGGCTGGCGTGCGTTTGGGAGACGGCGTGTGCATCCATCCCAACGTCGTCGTCTATCCGGGGGTGCAGATTGGCGATCGCTCCCTCCTCCATGCCAACTGCGTCATCCATGAACGCACCATCCTAGGAACCGACTGCGTCATCCATAGCGGTGCCTGCATTGGGGCAGAAGGCTTTGGCTTTGTCCCCACGGCCGAGGGCTGGTTCAAGATGGAGCAGTCGGGGCAGGTGGTCTTGGAAGATGGGGTAGAAATTGGCTGCAACTCGGCGGTCGATCGTCCCGCTGTTGGCGAAACCCGCATCCGCCGCCATACCAAACTCGATAATTTGGTGCATGTGGCCCACGGCTGTCAGATTGGCGAAGCTTGTGCCATGGCGGCCCAAGTGGGTCTAGCGGGCGGCGTCAAGGTGGGCAATCGGGTGATTTTGGCAGGACAGGTGGGCATTGCCAACCAGGTGACCATCGGTGATGGCGCGATCGCCACGGCCCAGACCGGCGTCCACCGCGATGTGGAACCAGGAGCGATCGTCTCCGGCTATCCAGCCATTCCCAACCGTCTCTGGCTCAAAATTTCCGCCGTATACAATCGTCTACCGGACATGTACCAATCCCTACGGGAAATTCGCCGTCAACTCAAGTAGGCAGGCTCTCAATTAGGAATTCCAATCAGGTCAGGAATTCCAATCAGGATATGAGGAGAGAGCCGGGCGCAGTCTGGCATATCTCAACCATGCCGTACCGATCCGACTTCCCCTGCGAAAGCCTCGAACGGCCTCTGCCCCTCTATTTACCGCCGTAGTAAAACGCGATTTCCTTATCCTTGAGCGGCGCAAAATCTGCATCGATTAACTTTTGGTTCAACTCCGCCTGGGGCAGATGTTTCGCACCAATCCGCACAATCCGCGATCGCATCGTATTGCTCACACCACTGCGCTGCCGGTTAGACTCATAGCCCATGACGGTGGTGTAAAGATCTAGCTTCGCCGTGGGGATTGGACTGCCATCAAAATCAATGCCTGCAGCGATCGCTGTATCCACAGCATCGGCACCGGTCGTTTGTTGAAGATCGGAAGACATGGTTCAATTCTGGTTAAGGGTCTATAAACAATGGGTCGGACGCCCGTTAGTGTTTAGCGTAGTCGAAATTGGGGACAGATCAACCCAGCGATCGCCCTCAGATCCACGGTGTGCAGCGGAGATATGCCTATGGCTGAACCTCAACCTCGGGGGCCCATGAATCGAACCCTGGTTCTCACCGAGAGCGATCGCGATCGCCTCCAGCCCCGCCTGCTGGATGCTGCTGCCCTATCGCCTCAAGCCCCCTTGCCCATGGGTACCCTCTGGGGCGATTGCCTCCAGCTCGCCTCCCAGATGCCGCACCAGTCAGTCGATCTACTCATTCTCGACCCGCCCTATAACCTCACCAAAAATTTCCACGGCTACCAGTTCACCCAGCAACGCGTTGAAGACTATACCGCCTGGCTACGACAGGTGGTTTTGGCCTTCATACCCCTGCTGAAGCCAACTGCTAGCCTGTATATCTGCGGCGATTGGCGTTCCTCAACCTCAATTTTTGCTGTCGCCGCCGACTATTTTGTCGTCCGCAATCGCATCACCTGGGAGCGGGAAAAGGGGCGAGGTGCCAAGAAAAATTGGAAAAATGCGAGCGAAGATATTTGGTTTTGCACCGTCAGCGATCGCTACACCTTCTGCGTCGATGCCGTCAAGCTCCGGCGGCGAGTCCTAGCGCCCTACCGCCATGCGGATGGCCAACCCAAAGACTGGCAGGCAACCGACGATGGCAATTTTCGCGATACCCATCCCTCTAATTTTTGGAGCGATATCACCATTCCCTTTTGGTCGATGCCCGAAAATACCGACCATCCCACCCAAAAAAGCGAAAAGCTGATCGCCAAACTGGTGTTAGCGAGTAGCCAACCCGGTCAAGTCATCTTGGATCCATTTGTGGGCAGTGGCACCACCTCGGTGGTCGCCAAAAAATTGGGACGGCAGTATCTGGGCATCGATCGCAATCTAGACTACTGCCTGTTAACCGAACGACGGCTGGAACTAGCCGACCACCACCCCGCCATTCAAGGTTTTACCCACCAAGTCTTCTGGGAACGCAATTCCTCACCGCCACCGGATTGAGCTAACCGGGAGCGATCGCCCCCCTAGCTTCCCTCTAGGAGTTAGCAAGCGTTAGCCTACTCATGGGCGATCGCATTGGGCATCATCGTGCCCGTGAGAATCGCATTGTGAAGATTCACCTGGTTGAGATTAGCGCTAATCAAAATCGCATCGGTGAGGTTCGCTTCACTCAAGTTGGCCCAGCTTAGGGAAGCACGATGCAAATTCGCCCCGGTTAAATCTACCCCGCGCATGGACGTCCAGTTGAGGTTAACACCGCGCATATTAGCCGATCGCAGGACGGTATTCAGCAAGCTCGCGCCCGTAAAGCGCGCCCGACGCAGGTCAGAATCTTCTAAATTGGCCTCATCAAGATTGGCTCCTTGCAGGATGGCATCAATCAGCTTGGCACCTCGGAGAATAGCGCCGGTCAAAATAGCGTTGCTCAAATTAGCAGATTCCAGAATGGCATCCGTGAGGTTTGTGTCAATCAACTTGGTGCGATTGAGGCAAGCATCACGCAGATTAGCGGCTAGCAACGTCGCCTTGTTCAAGCTAGCTTCCCCTAAATTGGCATCTTGTAAAATACTGCGGCTCATATTCACCTGAATCAGGCGTGTGCCTCGCAGTCCAGCACCCGTGAGATTAGCTTCAACCAGTTTGGCTTGGGTGAGGTCTGCACCAATCAGGTTCGTTTCAATCAAATTGGCTTGATTGAGATTTGCCCCAAAAAGATTCACTTCCCGGAGGTTCGCCATGCTGAGATTAGCACCACTCAGGTCTGCTCCGCTGAGATTGGCTCGACGAAGATTAATGCCGCTGAGATCATGCCCCTTCAGGTTTTGACCCACTAAGCTAATTTCGCGAAAATCTCGTTCCCCTGCTGCATACTGGCTCAGCAGTTCATCAACTTGCATGATCCGCTGTCTCTCATAAAGAATATATCTATTGCCTTAACTATCCTTAGGGTGCCCGTTTTCTGACGCTAACTGCCATGGTGGCTACGGCGCAAGCTCGGCCCACGATCGCTCCTTCCATCCAGACCCTCATGCGTGCGATCAAGCACCTTCAGGAATCCGTGTCATGGATGATATCGAGGGCGATCGCCCAAGCCTAAGGACGGGATCGGGCATAGGTGGAGATGATGAGATGATTTACTCACGCTTCCAGCCTTAAGGCTGAGAATCCGGAGGATTTGAGGCATGAGCAAGGCAGATGGTTCATATATGAACTAGATGGTCAAACCATCGATTCTATTGTTCCACCTATCTTGTCTAGGGACTGTATCAGCGATGGAGATGTCTGGTGACCTATATCACTGCTCTGGGGGGATCAAGGCGATCGCTTCCCAGCCCCAACCTCGATCTAGCTGAGAACGTCGCGCAGTGCCGATTGGATATCTGCAAACTGATAGTGAAACCCAGCCGCTTGAGTTCGTTGAGGGAGCACCTGCTGTCCCTCTAAAACCATCTTGGCAGCATCGCCCAAAAGAGCTTCTAGGGCAATCTCTGGCACCGGCAGCCAGGATGGACGGTTGAGCGCCTCGCCCATTACGTGACAAAATTCCGCCATCCGCACCGGGTTGGGAGCAGTGGCATTGAGCACGCCCTCGTAGCCTGGCTGGCTGAGCGATTGGATGATCAGCTCCACAAGGTCATCGCGATGGATCCAAGACACCCACTGCTTACCAGTCCCCAAGGGACCACCCGCAAAGAGGCGAAAGGGGGTAATCATCTTGGCGATCGCTCCTCCCTCTAGCCCAAGCACAATACCCGTGCGCAGAATCACCAACCGCGTGCCGCTTGCTTTGACGCGCATAGCTTCCGCTTCCCAGGCTTGACAGACCTGCGCCAGAAAATCATCCCCCGCGCCGCTGGTTTCATCAAAGCTCGCGGTTTCACTGGTGCCGTAGTAGCCGATGGCAGAACCGCTGACCAACACAGACGGTTTCGGATCCGCCTGGGCGATCGCATCCACCAGCAAACGGGTTGTCAGTTGGCGGCTTTCCACAATCATCCGCTTGCGATCCGGCGTCCAGCGGCTTTCTGCAATGGGCTCACCGGCCAAATTCACCACGCCATCACAACCAGCGATCGCCTGCTGCCACTCGCCGGCCTGGGTTGGTGTGTAGGCAATGTTGGTAACTGTGGGAAAGGATGACGAGGGAAACACCCGATTAGCATGACCTAGGTTGCGGGTGAATACCACGACAGAATGGCCCGCTTGGCTCAGTCGTTCCACCAAACGACTTCCCACAAATCCTGTTGCACCCGTGATGGCAACCTTCATGCACCTACTCCTTATCAATATGGACTGGAAAATCTATCTTTCAGTCTCCCCTATTCAGGGAAAATTCGGGGGATCAACACAATATGGCGACACCAGCCGGGTGACGTAGCCCAACACCTCACCCATTCCCCTTGCCTCCGAAGACAGCGTAACGCATCCAAGCCTCATGAGAGGTGCGTTACGGCTTCGCCTAACGGCACCCTACCAGGCAAGGGTTTTAAACCTTGTGGGCACAGATGTTGAATGGGTGTGTAGCCGGTTGAAGGAACATCTTGATGCTGCTTTAGGTAGGCGGTTCACCATACTCCATGCCATTGGCTGCCGCGTAGGCATCCATAAATCGCTGAAACCGCTCCCAGTGTTCCTCTTGATCTAGCTCAATTTTGCATTCCACCCGCTGAAGATCGTCACCTTCCGGGCCACCAAATACAAATTGAACCGAGGACGGCTCTATGAGGATAGTACCTTCCCCATCCGTTAGCCGCAGCGCCTTAGCAAAACGCTTGCGGTAGCTGTTGAATTGCTCAATGGACTTCAGGCGGGTGAACTGCAGCACCACGATGCGCAGCCCCGATTGGCGATCGCGGCGGAGACTGACGCCACTCAGCTCTTCCGAGATCCCCTCAAAAAATTCGATGGAAGGTGTAGAAGATGTCACCGTCAATACCAAACTCATGTCTCAGTATACAAAAGTGTTGGGGATCACATGGGAACCATCGACGGGACTATCGACAGGATTGCCGATTCATTCAGAGGCGATCGCTCTCTGATCCAAAATCTTCTACAGTAAAAGAGTTCATGTCTGCCAAGCCAGCGATCGCCCGAAGCTCGACTGGTCTTGCCATACATGTGCTGCTCCGCGCTAGCTAGAACAAGCTAGCCTTGGTTCACCCCATCTCTCTGGCTTCATGCTGCAACTGGTTCAGTCATCTCTCTGGCTTCAAATCACCATCGTTCTCCTCTGGCTGGGAGTGGTGGGCATGACCGCCGATACCCTCCATCGCCGCACGCCAGCGGGGCCAGAAATTATCCGCAAGGTTGTTCACATGGGTGTCGGCAACGTGATTCTCCTAGCCTGGTGGTTGGAGATTCCCGCTTGGCTGGGGGTGAGTGCATCTATCTTGTTCAGTGCGATCGCTCTCCTGTCCTACCGATTGCCCATTCTGCCGGTGATCAACACCGTGGGGCGCAAAAGCCTAGGCACCTTCTTCTATGCCATTAGTTTTGCCATCCTGATTGCCTGGTTTTGGGCCCTGCAGATGCCCCAGTATGCTGCTGTGGGGATTTTGATTATGACCTGGGGCGATGGCATGGCAGCCTTGGTCGGTCAACGCTTTGGACGGAATTTGTATAAGCTCTGGGGCATGCAAAAAACCTGGGAAGGCTCCTGCGCCATGGCCATGGTTAGCTATGGTGTGAGTAGCGGTATTTTGTGGGCGGTGCAGGGTAATGTCTGGCAAACTTGGCTGGTGCCGGTGGGCATCGCCCTCGGCGCAACGACCTTAGAAGCTTTTTCAAAGCTGGGCATTGACAATCTCACGGTGCCGGTGGGCAGTGCAGCGATCGCCTTCTGGCTGAACCAGTTGGGGCCAATCTAGGAACGGCCGAGGGAACCGTGTTCCGTACAACAGCAGTCTTGCGCCAGTCTCGGGCAATCTGGAATCTATAGTCATCTAGCATGAGGATTTGCATGGAGATCGGGGTACCTAAGGAAATTAAAGATCAGGAATTTCGCGTGGGGCTCAGTCCCAGCAGCGTCAGAGGGTTGAGCGATCGCGGTCATACGGTCTTTGTCGAAACCCAGGCTGGAGATGGGGCGGGCTTCACGGATGATGATTACCAACAAGCCGGTGCCAAACTGGTGTCTACGGCGCAAGAGGCCTGGTCTCGGCAGCTAGTTGTGAAGGTGAAAGAACCTCGCCCAGCAGAATATGACCTGATGCAGGCCGGTCAGCTCCTGTTCACCTACCTACACCTAGCTGCCGATCGCGGTTTGACAGAACAGCTCATGGCCGCCAAGGTAACAGCGATCGCCTACGAAACGGTGGAAGTGAATCACACCCTGCCGCTGCTGACGCCCATGAGCATCATTGCCGGACGGCTATCGGTGCAGTTTGGGGCCAGGTTCTTGGAAAAGCAGCAGGGCGGCCGCGGCGTCTTGCTGGGGGGCGTGCCGGGGGTGCGGCCAGGACGGGTGGTTATCCTCGGAGGTGGCGTGGTGGGCACCGAAGCCGCCAAGATGGCCATTGGCTTGGGAGCGCAGGTGCAGATCGTGGACATTAACCTAGCGCGGTTGAATGAACTGGAGGAGCTGTTCGGGTCACGGGTGGAGCTTGTGTTTAGCAGCGCGGCCCAGATCGAAGCGATCGTACCTGAGGCCGATCTGCTGATTGGGGCGGTGCTGGTGCCAGGGCGCAAGGCTCCTACCCTTGTACCCCGCGCCTATGTAGAAAAGATGCGACCCGGTTCCGTCATTGTCGATGTAGCGGTGGATCAGGGCGGCTGCATTGAGACCCTGCATCCCACGTCCCATTCCAGCCCCATCTATGTAGATGCAGGGGTGGTGCATTATGGGGTGCCCAATATGCCTGGCGCAGTGCCCTGGACGGCGACCCAAGCGCTGAATAACAGCACCTTTCCCTATGTGATGCAGTTGGCAGACCATGGTACGGCGGCGCTGGAGCGGGATGGGAATTTGGGTAAGGGGCTGAATGTCACAGAAGGTGCGTTGATCCATCCGGCGGTGAAGCAGGTGTTTCCTGATTTGTAGCCGCCTGTAGGATTTGACCGCAGTTGATGACGTTATGGATAAAAAACCCCAGCGATGGCTAGGATGCGCTTAGCGTAACGCATCTATGCCTTACAAGACCGTGCGTTACGGCTGCGCCAGCACCGCGATACGCGAGTGGGACTGTTCGAGCTGGTTGCGGCTGGTTGCGCCCATCTCCCTTCAACCCACGGGCCACTATCCGTCGTTGAGAGGCTGGAGTACAGGCGATCGCTGCCGTTGCCGAGCTGCATCGACGGCCTGCTGTTGGTCACGACGGGAAATCCAGCGGTGGTAGGTGCGGGTGTGGATGGCGACGGAATGCCCCATCATCCGCGCTGCTACCGTATCGGGTAAGCCGAAGTGAATGGTGCGCACGGCCCAGGCATGGCGCAGGTCGTAGGGCGAAAAGGGTAGGCCATAGCGACGAAACTGAGCACTGACCCGCTGCCCCACCCGCTGCAGGGTGGTTTTGTCTAAATCTGTTTGCAGCTTGGGAAGCTGAATATGGCGCAGGGAGAAGTGATCAACCCACTCAGGATAAAAGGGCCAGACTTCATGGTGCCCAGTTTTGGTCGGCTCTAGCACTTCGACGATCGCGTCCCCATGGGTCTGCTGCAAAGCGCTGTAGTCGCAGTAAAACACCTCATGATTGCGCAATCCGTAGGTGGCCATGACACCGAAGACAAACCGCCAGGCCGGGTTGGGAATCATGGCATAGGCGTTGAGGATGTCCGTATCGCTAGGTAGACGGCGGGGCTGCAGGGTGGCGGCGTTGTAGGTGCCCCACCATTGCTTGAGGTCGAAGGGTAGATCGAGATCTAGAAAGGTCACAAAGCTTTGCAGGGCAGTGCAGCACACCTGCCGTCCGCGGCTATCCTCGGGAATAGCCTTGATCGTGGCTTGGATGGCTTCGGCAAGGTTGAGGGATGGCGTGGTGCGGGCGATCGCTTCCAGCTTACGCAGGTAGGGTGCATAGGCGGTCTGCCAGGTGGTGCGGGCTGAGGCGGGGCGCGATCGCTGCTGGTCAAAAAAGGCCTGTTGAAAGGCGTCTATCTTCTCAGCTAAGTCCATTTGGCTGAGGCGCTTACCGCCACCCATGGGTAAGTAGGCTTGCCAGCTAAAGGTTTGCTGCAGCAACTGCCCGGCAATAATTTTGGCCTGTTGCTCGGCTTGCTTCAGTCCGCCAGGCGTGGCCGGCAGGTTCAGACTGAGGCGCTGTTGATAGGGTCGGAGGCGATCGCTGCCGGGGCGGGGCGGCAGGGTGCCCCGGAGGCTCAGCTTATGGCCCCGTTGTTCGATGCTTACCCCAAGCTGCGCTGCTTTGAGGCGTTGATTGAGGATAACTAACCGTTCGTCGATAGAAGCCGGGTCAGCCATAGGACAGGCGATCGGGTGTACTCCGCCATGATACAAGACTCCGACCGGTGCTGGTTTCACGAGACCAACCGGATTTTAGGTTCAAGTCGTAGAAGAATACAACGCACCTTTTTCGGAACTGGCCATGCTGAAACCTTGTCATTCAGTCGCTGCGCTCACCCCGATGCTCGTCTTGGCAGGCGGTTTGACCCAAAAGGCCGAGGCCGTGGATCTGTCCCAGGATTTGCAATTGCGGCAGCTCCATAGCAACCTACAAGCCTCTGTCTGCCGCAATGACTGGGATAGCGCCCTCGCCGCCATCAGTCCGCTGATGGTTACGCCGGGCATTCCCACCCAATATCAAGAGCAACTGGTTTATTTTCGCCATCAGGTGGAAAACTGGCGGGCCACCCAAGCCCAATTTGTGAATACACCCAACTGTGGTGGCTCCAGCGTGTCCACCTCCTTTAGCGCCTCATCATCAGCGCAGACCTTTGAGCGTCCGACAGAAAATGTTCGCACCCAGCAGCTTTACGCCAGCCTGCGCGGTGCCGTTTGTCAAAATGACTGGGATCTGGCCCTAGCCTACGTTGGCCCACTCATGGCCTCCGGGGTTTCTCCCAGCTATCGGGAATATTTGGTATCCCTACGGCAACAGCTTCAAGACTGGCGGGCTGCCCAAACTCGCCTAGCCACCACCCCCGGCTGCAGCGGCGCGATCGCCCAAGATCCCCAAGCGACCGATCCCCCCCACATAGCCGTGGACTCCTTCGCCCAACCCGAAGCGATCGCTGCTCCACAGTTCTCCTAGCCGGTGTGCAACCCCAACAAAAAACTCCCTCGCATCAGCAAGGGAGTCTGGGTTTAACGCTAGTCCGCCGTTCTTGGCAGCGGGGTTTCAAGGATCGTATACCTCCAGCCGCCTCTGGGCTGTGGGCAATGCCCCATAGGTTCGGGCTGAGCCTGTCGAAGCCTAGCGATCAAAACAGGTCTAGCACCTGAATCAGGACATGGGCATCAATTGGCGAAGTCCGTAGGGCCGCTGTAACCAGAAAGCTGAGCCAGCTCCTGAAGCGATCGCGTCCCTGGATAATACTGTCCATTGATCTCCCAGGTGGGGAACCCTGTGACTTGGTCGGATAGTGACTGACAGAGATCCGTCTGCGGATTTTGTCCATCCGGCGCACATTCCACATAGGGAAATTCCTTGGCGGCTGGCAGACCAAACAGTTGTTTTTGGTCATGGCAGTGGGGACACCAATAGGCCCCATACATCTTGGCTCCAATGCTGCTGAGGTGCGCGGCTAGGGCAAGCTCCGCATCCCCCGAGGTGGTCGTCACCCGTGGGCCGGCTTCTCCCGGAACGTCGTTCTCGGCAGCCGGCGCATTCACACCGGCATAGACGCCCAAGGTGCCAATCAAGGTCACCATGGCCACGATAATGCCAATAAAAATCAGCTTGCCCGCGTCATCCCAAGCCCGTCCCAAGAGGGTCAAGACCAGGAAACTGAGGCTGAAGGTCGCAGAGCTGATGCAGTAGACACAAACCGTTTGCAGCTCAAACGCCAAGACATACATCAAATAACCGCTGAAGATGGTCATGGCGGTCGCTCCCATGAACAGGAGTGGCCATGTCCAGCCTTCTAGCTTCATGCGCAGGTCTTTATTGGTCTCTGGATTCACCAAGGTGGGGGCGATCGCCATAGCTCCCATACTGAGATAGGCCAAGAGCCCAAAGATCGTTAGCGGAATGCCAAACACCTCGGCATAGGGGCTGGATAAGACTTGGGTACAGCCCTCCGTAGGACAGGCCGCTGTCCCGCCAGTTAATTTTTCATAGGTCAACCACCCGGTCACGATCGCGCCCACGCAGGCGATCGCTGTGATAATATACCGCGACCAACGATGGAGCCAGGGTGTTCTTCGAGATCGACGGCTCATAAACCCTCCCTTTGACAAACACTTGTACAATACTAGTCTGCGAGCGCAGATCAGGATCTGGGCAGTCAGCGAGGGCGATCGCTGCTGCAAGACCAACCATTCGTAGTGTACCCTTCACGCCCAGAATCTTGGACAGCCCAAACTTAAGTGACTAGCTTCGTGACAGACCTTGGCTAGGCAGCCATGATGGTAACGAAACCATAGCCACGAGAACGAGTTCCCTAGGAAGATACGGCTACGGACGAGTTCATGGAGAGGGGAGCATTCGCAGACTTAGACTTGTCTGCCAAGCCACGATGCATGGCTTCCGCAAACTGGCTCACCCGAATTGGATCGATGGGTTGCTCGATGCGTCCCCGCCGTTTCAAAGAGCTGGAGACAATCACCCCATCCGCGGCTTGGATGAGTTTAGGGATATTGTCCCAAGTCGCACCGCTGCCAATAAACACGGGTGTACCCCCAGCGGCAGCGCTGGCTAGCTCCAGATCTTCTAAGGTCGGCGGGCTGCCGGTGGCCCAGCCTGAAAGGATAACACCATCGGCTAGGCCCCGCTCGATGGTTTCCTGCACGGCGGTAGTCAAATTCGGTGAACCTAGGGGGCGAGCATGTTTCACCAACACATCGGCAAAGATGCTGACGTCACTGCCCAACTCTCGGCGGTAGCGCAAAAGCTGATGGGCCTGTCCTTCAATCAGCCCTTGATCGGTGGCCATAACCCCCGTGAGCACGTTCACCCGGATGAACTGGGCCCGCACACAGGTGGCGATCGCCATGGCACTTTGGGCATCGTTGCGCAGCACATTGACCCCGATGGGTAGGGTCACCAAATGCTTGAGGCGTTGCACCACCAAACTCATGGCGCTGACCACCGCTGGATCCACAGCTTCCTTGGTAAACGGCGCGTCAAAAAAGTTTTCGACAATGATACCGTCTACGCCTCCAGAGGAGAGGGCGGCGGCTTCCTGTTCGGCTCGGTCAATCACGGTCTGGAGGTTGCCCCCCCAACGGGGAGACGTCGGCAAGGGCAAGAGGTGAATGACCCCAATAATCGGGTTAGCAGTTTTGAAGATTTTTTTTAAGTCCACGGGTCTGAACTACTCGGACTCGATAACAAACTAGGGATGAGCATGGGATGGGGTCGCCGAACGGTGAATCACCTAGTCTCCAACCTCAGTGCGATCGCATTGAGTCAGAACTAGGCGAGGGGCTAGACAGTAACCCTACCAAACCAGAGGCCCATAGCCAACAAATTATAGGACTGTCTAGGGTAGGTCAGGAGGACAGTAACCTCGGGAAAATGCCCCGATGCTCTATCCCTAGGGCTGAATAAAAGGTCAACCGATACAAAACCGCCATGCCGCCAAGAAGCTTATGGAACGGCATTATCAGCCCGTATCATGCCCTAACAACCAGCCTTGATTGGGTGTAGAGGAGGCGATCGCTCCTAGAAATAACTTTAGCAGCAATGGGTCTTCCCCGCGCCGACCTATCGTGGGCTTCCTAGATCCAAATGGTCAACCTTTCTTCACCTTTCTATGGGACTTTGGGCTAAATTGTGTAGTTATGTTGTGCTGTTTTGCGTTACTATAGCGATCGCTGCCCAGTGCAGCACAATCGATTGCGGCTGAAGGGCTTCAGATTTTAGGATAAAATGCCTACAATCCACCCGTGCGATGAGGTTCAGGCTTTAGGCAGGAACGACGAGCAGCTTGCGATCGAGGCATGTACTGTAAGCTAGTCGTCCTGATAACCCTACTGATCGAAAGCCATGCGTCCTCATCAACAAGGTTGCCGTGGTTTTCAAGAGTCGCATCATCCCGTCTCTGATCAGTGTTATTTTCCTTGAGCCAGACTTTAGAAGAACCCTATGGGCAATTCGCCAACCATCGCTGTATCACATCTAGGCTGTGAAAAGAATCGGGTTGATACCGAGCATATGCTGGGTCTCCTCGTTCAAGCCGGATACCATGTTGATAGTGATGAGCGCCTCGCAGATTACGTCATTGTCAACACATGTAGTTTCATTCAGGCTGCCCGAGAAGAATCGGTGCGCACCCTCGTTGAGCTAGCGGAAGCCAACAAAAAAATTGTGATTACGGGCTGCATGGCCCAACATTTTCAGCAAGAGTTGCTGGATGAAATTCCCGAGGCCGTTGCGGTGGTGGGAACCGGTGATTACAACAAAATTGTAGACGTGGTGCGCCGGGCAGAAGCCGGGGAGCGCGTGCAGGAAGTCTCGTCAGAGCCGACCTACATTGCCGATGAAACGGTTCCTCGCTATCGCACCACCACTGAAAGCATGGCCTACCTGCGGGTGGCCGAAGGGTGTGACTACCGCTGCGCCTTCTGTATTATTCCCCATCTACGGGGCAATCAGCGATCGCGCTCCATTGAGTCGATCGTGGCAGAAGCCAACCAGCTTGCCTCGGAAGGGGTGCAGGAGATTATTCTCATCTCCCAAATCACCACCAACTACGGCATGGATCTCTATGGAGAGCCCAAGCTGGCTGAGTTGCTGCAGGCCTTGGGAGAGGTTGAGGTACCTTGGATTCGCATGCACTACGCTTACCCCACGGGCTTAACGCCCAAGGTAATCGAAGCCATTCGCAATACCCCCAATGTATTGCCCTACCTAGATTTGCCCTTGCAGCACTCCCACCCCGAGGTGCTGCGCGCCATGAACCGTCCATGGCAGGGGCAGGTGAACGATCGCATCATTGAGCGGATTAAAGCCGCTCTCCCCGAGGCCGTTCTGAGAACCACCTTTATTGTGGGTTTTCCGGGCGAGACGGATGAACATTTTGAGCACCTCTGCCAATTTGTTCAGCGCCATGAGTTTGATCACGTGGGTGTGTTTACCTTTTCCCCCGAAGAAGGAACTCCAGCCTACGATCTGCCCAATCCATTGCCCCAAGCGGTGATGGATGCTCGGCGCGATCGCTTAATGCAGCTTCAGCAGCCGATTTCGCTCCGGCGCAACCAGGCTGAAGTTGGACGCGTTGTGGATGTCTTGATTGAGCAAGAACATCCTGAGACCGGTGAGTTAATTGGGCGATCGCCCCGCTTTTCTGCAGATGTGGACGGGCTGGTCTACGTTCAGGGCACGGCTCGCCTAGGGACAATGGTTCCGGTTGAAATCACATCAGCCGATGTCTATGACCTCTATGGTCAGATTGCGGATTCCAAGACGCAGTTAAGAGGCGCGCTCAGTCGTGTCTCTGTTTAAACAGATTAATAAGGAGACTCGATGACTCTTTCTTTCAAAAGCTTAGGCCTATCTGAAGCCTGTGTAGCGCACCTCGACCATCTTGATTTCAAAACGCCGACGCCAATTCAGGCCCAGGCCATTCCCCACCTCCTCTCTGGACGAGATGTGGTAGGACGGGCGCAAACCGGTACCGGGAAGACCGCAGCCTTTGCCCTGCCCATGCTAGAACAAATCGACGTGGGCGATCGCTCCCTGCAAGCGCTGGTGTTGACCCCCACCCGTGAGCTGGCTTTGCAGGTCTACCAAGCGATTCAGCTTTTCAATACCGATCGCCGTCTGCAAATCTTGACCGTGTATGGCGGGCAATCGGTCGAACGCCAAGTCAGCCGTCTGCGCAAGGGTGTGCAGATGGTGGTGGGTACGCCAGGTCGGGTGCTCGACCTGCTGGGTCGGGGCGACCTCAAGCTGGACAAGCTCAACTGGCTAGTGTTGGATGAAGCCGATGAAATGCTCAACATGGGCTTCATCAAAGATGTAGAAACCATCTTGAACCAGGCTCCGGCTGAGCGCCAAACCGCTTTCTTCTCCGCCACCATGGATCCGGTGATCCGCGAGCTATCAGCAAAATTCCTGCGATCGCCCGTGACCGTGACCATTGATCAACCCAAGGCTGCTCCCAACCGGATTAACCAGGTTGCCTACTTGATCCCTAAAGGCTGGACGAAGGCCCGGGCTCTACAGCCGATTTTAGAACTAGAAGATCCAGAATCAGCGCTGATCTTTGTGCGCACCCGTCGGGCTGCCGCAGAACTAACCCGTCAGCTTCAAGCCGCTGGTCACAGCGTTGATGAATACCACGGCGACCTCAGCCAGTCTCAACGGGAACGGCTATTGCTGCGCTTCCGTCAACGGCAGGTGCGCTGGGTGGTGGCAACCGATATTGCTGCCCGTGGTTTGCACGTGGAAGATCTAACCCACGTGATCAACTACGACTTGCCCGATAGCCTAGAAAGCTACGTTCACCGGATTGGTCGGACAGGGCGGGCCGGAAAAGAAGGGATCGCCATTTCCCTGGTTCATCCCCTCGACAAGCGCAAGCTGCGAGACATTGAGCGCCACATTCGCCAGAAGCTAGAGTGGGGAACGATCCCCACCCGCGCCGAAATCGAAGCGCGCTACATTGATAAGCTGAAATCTCGGGTGCAAGAAGCCCTAACAGGCGAACGCATGGCGTCTTTCTTGCCGATTGTGTCTCAACTCAGTGAAGAGTTTGAACCTCGCATGATTGCAGCGGCAGCCTTGCAAATGGCCTACGACCAAACCCGTCCATCTTGGATGCGGGTGGAGCCGGAAGCTACAGACGACGATCGGCGGCCGTCTCGTCCATCGGGCGGTGGTTCTCGGACACCCCAAACCAAGTCTCGTCGTCCCAAGATCAACCGAGTTTCAGAGCCCTCTAGCCCATCTCGTTCCTAGAGGTCTAGACCTGGATGAAGGGGCTAAACCTTCGACTCACAAGTTGATATAGTTTTGACACTGGTTGTCCGTTGATGGCAGCCAGTGTTTTTTATGGTGGGTGGTGGTCAGAACCATGATGCGATCGCTGGATCTTTTGCAATTTTATCGGCAGTTGGGTAGCCAAGTGTTCACCGTGGTGGATGTAGAAACAACCGGGATGGCGGGCTGGCGCGATCGCATCACCGAACTGTCAGTTTTGCAGGCCACCCTCGCTGATGGCGTGGTGGATCAACGCACCAGCCTGCTGAACCCTGGCGTTCCTATTCCTGCCAATATTGTCGCCTTCACCGGAATTTCCCAAGCCATGGTAGACGTTGCCCCAACTACGGCAGACGTCTTGCCCCACTACTGGCCGGCCCTCAACCAAGGCGTACTCACCGCCCATAATTTAAACTTCGACTACGCCTTCCTGCAGGCGGAATATGCGCGACTGGATTACAGCTTCGATCGCCCCGTTTCAGAACAACTTTGCACCGTAGCCCTATCTCGCCTGCTGCTGTCCGATCTACCCTCTCGCAGTTTGCCGAACCTGGTAGCCCATTTTGGGTTTAACGTAGGGCGATCGCACCGGGCCGCAGCCGATACCCTCGCCTGCTGGATGCTGACCCAGCGGTTATTATCCGACCTCCTAGAGGGCGACGATGATGCCATTCTCCAGCGATTGCAGCAGCAGTGGATTCCCCTCAAGGCAGCGGCCGACGTGCTGAATTGTTCTACCCGAGTCGGTCAGCGCCGTCTCGACCAGGCTGGGGTCAGCCATCGTCTAGTGCAACGAGGGCGATCGCAGACCCGCATGTATCGCCGGGGGGATGTGGAGCAGGTGGCAGGTTTAGCCTAATCTGGAGATTGGGTCGTGCCAAGATCGGCTTGAACAGCAGATTCTGCTACGTATTGACGCATCAATCTTGGCCAAACCAGCACAAAAAAGCCCATCCAGACCCCGAGGGGAATGGCGACCAAGCCCGTCAGCCAAACGCGATGGAACAGCAGCCAACTGCCGCCAATCAGCCCCGTGCCGGTGAGCACAATTGACCAAGGCTGACACCACCAAGGTTTGAGATGCCAGGGATTGAAGGAATCCGACGTAGGATCAAGCGCCATACTACCGAGACTCCTGCTCAATCCGTTGCTTAGCCACCTGCTCAAACCAAGCTATGATTTGCTCTGGCTGCAGCTCAGCGATCGCCACCTGCTCCTGTTCTGCGAGCTGCCGTAGGGGTTTTAGCGACGACAGCACAAGCTGGGTGAAAAACCGAATAAAGCCAGCATCGATCTCCAGGTCTGCCTGATTGGTACGATCTTGCCGCACCCATTCCGCCACCTCAGCCGTGGCAATCTGTTCGATGGGCTGGCCGGTATCCTGGGCAATCTGCTTCAGCGATCGCAGGGAGTAGATGGCCACTCGGGTGGAAAACTTATCGCGGGATGACAGCAGCGCCTGGTCTACCGCCGCGCATTCCTCCGGCGTCAAAAATTCGGGGGTTTGAAACTCGGTCATAGCATCCTCATTGGGGATCATCGTTGCGTCTATGCTCAGGGTCTAGGGCCCGATCCCTCTCTACGACTATCACCACACAGGATATCACCCCACATCCATTCTCGCCTGGCTGCCAGGAACTGGGAGTGCTCCTGAGGTCAGGCTACGGGATCCTTGGTCTAGCAGCCGGTTAGGAAGACGTTGACGTCGCTTAATGGTGTTGGGAGGGGCGATCGCTGGTGGAGCGAATCAAGTATCCACAGCGATGCTCACCATTCACCAACCAGTGCGTGCGCTTCACGGCGCAGCCCTCTAGGGCAATTTCAAACATCTCTAGTTCATGGCCACAGACGCTGGGAAACGACTCCGCAATGTGGGAAATGGCGCAGTTGTATTCCGTAATCACATACTGCTCCGCTGGGGCATCGTCCTGATCTTGATGGGCAGCGTCTGGCACCGATTCATCCTCCGGCTCCACCGAATACCACTCCGCCATGTAGCCTTCTGCCTGCCGCAGCTTCACCAAGTTGGCTACCCGCTCCTCCACCGATCCGTTGCCCACGCGATCGCGGTATTCTTGAGCTTTGCGCTCCCATTGTTTGCGCAAAATTGTTCCCACTTGTTCCCGACCGACGGTCTCGGTGAGGGTGTCGAGCAACGATAGGGCAAAGTCATCATATTTAGCTGGCAGGCGATCGCGCCCCTCCTGGCTGAGCCCATAAATATGTTGCGGACGCCCCATACCTGTCTGCTCTGGATGATGTTGGATCAAACCTTCATCTTCTAGATCTTTGAGGTGTCGGCGAATCGCCTGAGGGCTGATATTGAGAGCATCTGCTAGATCCTGAGCCTTGGCTTGCCCTTGCTTCAGGAGGTAGTAGAGGATGTCTTGTTTGGTGGAGGGGTGCTGCTTAGTGGCCATCATCGTCGGGGAGTGCTAGTCGTTCACTGACGCAAATTAGGTTGCTGAGCCAATCAAGAATCATCACAAAATCTCAATATTAGACTTTGACAACCTTACTGTTGTTAAAGTAGCCTACAATTATGTTAAGCAACAAGTACGTTGTTTTAATTATAGGGGCGATCGACCGTCGTGTCGGTTTGAATTTTGATCACGATACAGAAGCTGATTCCATGACTACATCCACTCAATCTCAAGCCACTGATAAAAGTCTCGAAGCCATGCGGCACTTTTCCGAGACCTATGCCCAGCGTACCGGAACCTATTTTTGTGTCGATCCGGGCGTGACTGCCGTGGTGATTGAAGGGTTGGCTAAGCACAAAGATGAGCTTGGTGCGCCCCTTTGTCCCTGCCGCCACTACGAAGACAAGGAGGCCGAGGCTGCCGCTGCTTACTGGAACTGCCCCTGTGTGCCCATGCGAGAGCGCAAAGAGTGCCACTGCATGTTGTTTCTAACCCCTGAAAACGACTTCGCAGGCGATCGCCAAGATATTTCCTTCGAAGAAATTCGCACAACCACCAGTCAATACTAATTGACACCTCAGCAGGGGTCGGGTGCCATTGTGGTATCCCGCTCCCCCACTGCTCTACCCATGTTTTGGAGACCACCGGAGAACACCGCCCATGTCTGCATCCGTTAAGACCCTTGTTAATCAGCCCTACAAGTATGGCTTCATCACCGACATCGAAGCAGACTCGATTCCTGCGGGTCTCAGCGAAGATGTTGTGCGGCTGATCTCTGCCAAAAAGAATGAGCCGGAGTTCATGCTAGAGTTTCGTCTCAAAGCCTATCGCCACTGGCTGAAGATGACGGAACCCACCTGGCCCCACGTCAGCTATCCCCCCATTGACTATCAAAAAATTGTCTACTATTCTGCCCCGAAGAAAAAAGACAAGCTTCAGAGTTTAGACGACGTCGATCCCACCCTGCTGGAAACCTTCGAAAAGCTGGGAATTCCCCTTTCGGAGCAAAAGCGCCTCTCCAATGTGGCAGTAGACGCCATTTTCGACAGCGTGTCGGTGGCCACTACGTTTAAGGAAAAGCTTGCGGAAGAAGGCGTGATTTTCTGCTCCATCTCCGAAGCCCTGCAGCACCATCCTGATTTGATCCAAAAGTATCTGGGTACGGTGGTGCCGGCTGGGGACAACTACTTTGCCGCGCTCAACGCAGCGGTCTTTTCCGATGGGTCGTTTGTCTACATTCCCAAAAACACCCGTTGTCCCATGGAGCTATCCACCTACTTCCGGATTAACAACGGCGATTCGGGACAGTTTGAGCGCACCTTGATTGTGGCGGAAGAGGGCAGCTCGGTCAGCTACCTAGAAGGCTGCACTGCTCCCATGTTTGACACCAACCAGCTCCACGCGGCAGTGGTTGAACTGGTGGCGCTCGACAACGCCGACATCAAATACTCCACGGTGCAAAACTGGTTTGCGGGCGACGAAAACGGCAAGGGCGGCATCTACAACTTCGTCACCAAGCGCGGTCTCTGCCAGGGCAAGAATTCTAAGATCTCTTGGACTCAAGTTGAGACTGGATCGGCGATCACCTGGAAATATCCGAGTTGTGTGCTGGTGGGTGACAACTCCGTGGGTGAGTTTTACTCCGTAGCGCTAACCAACAACTGCCAGCAGGCCGATACCGGCACCAAGATGGTGCATGTGGGCAAAAACACCCGCAGCACGATTATCTCCAAGGGAATTTCCGCCGGGCGATCGCAAAATAGCTATCGTGGCTTGGTGAAAGTGGGCCCCAAGGCTGAAGGAGCCCGCAACTATTCCCAGTGTGATTCGATGCTGATTGGCGATCGCGCCCAGGCTAACACCTTCCCCTACATTCAGGTTCAAAACAACACCAGCAAGGTGGAGCACGAGGCCTCGACCTCGAAGATTGGCGAAGACCAACTGTTCTACTTCCTGCAGCGGGGCATTTCCATGGAAGACGCCATTTCGATGATGATCAGCGGCTTCTGTAAGGATGTGTTTAACCAACTGCCCATGGAATTTGCGGTGGAGGCCGATCGCCTCTTGAGTCTGAAACTGGAAGGCAGTGTAGGTTAAGTTCGCAGGCGATCGCCCCTCGAAGACGCGATCGCCTTCTCCCCATACATATGAGCATGACGAAGTTAGGTAAGTAATCGATGATCAATGACAACGCTGAGGTGATTCTGTCGGTTCGTAATCTCACGGCTGAAGTAGACGGAATCCAAATTCTCAAAGGACTGAACCTAGAGGTGCGGGCGGGAGAAATCCACGCCATTATGGGGCCCAACGGTTCGGGGAAAAGCACTTTCTCCAAGGTGATTGCAGGTCATCCCGACTATACGGTGACTGGCGGTGAAGTAATCTACCAGGGTCAGAACTTGTTAGACCTGCCCGCTGAGGAGCGATCGCGCTCCGGAATTTTCCTGGCATTCCAATATCCCCTAGAAATTCCCGGTGTGAGCAACATCGACTTCCTACGGGTAGCCTGCAACTCTCGCCGTAAGCATCAGGGGCTAGAAGAACTGGATGCCTTTGACTTTGACGAACTGGTGCAAGATAAGCTGGACGTCGTTAAGATGAAGCCAGAATTTCTCAATCGCAGCGTCAACGAAGGCTTTTCCGGCGGTGAAAAGAAGCGCAATGAAATCCTACAGATGGCGCTTCTGGAACCTCGCTTAGCCATTCTGGACGAAACAGACTCCGGTCTAGACATCGACGCCTTGAGAATTGTCTCGGGTGGCGTCAATCAACTTGCCAGTCCAGATAATGCCACGGTGTTGATTACCCACTATCAGCGCCTGCTAGACTACATCGTGCCCGACTATGTCCACGTGATGGAAGGCGGCCGCATTATCACCACCGGCGATAAGTCTCTGGCATTTCAGCTCGAAGAGCGCGGCTATGATTGGGTTGTGGAACAAGAAGCAGCGGGGGTTCAATAATGCAGACGTCTACCTTAACGCCGCCTCGTGTTGATCGCCATGCCTATCTCGTGCAGTTGCTGAGTCAGCGGCTGGATGTGGATGAAACGCGGCTGGATGGAGCAACCCTGGCTTGGCTGAAGGAACTGCGCCACCAGGCTGTTGCCCAACTGCAAACGGCAACCTTACCCACTCAGCGGGATGAAGATTGGCGCTTTACCGATCTATCCTCGCTGTTGGCAGTAGATTTTGAAGCGGCTCAGCCCAATCTAGAGGCGATCGCCCCTGAAGCGCTCACGCAGTATGACGTACCGGAAGCGATCGCTCAACTGGTGTTTGTTGATGGTATCTATGCACCTACCTTATCCACCCTGGGCGAACTACCTGCGGCTGTGACCGTGGGGTCGCTGCTAGAGGTGGCTCCTCGCTTAGGCGATCGCTTGCCGACCTATCTAGCCCAGCAAACGGTGGGTCAAGATGTCTTCGCGACCTTGAATACGGCTGGATTGCAGGATGCGGCGATTATTTGGGCAGGTAAGAATCAAGCGATCGCTCAACCGATTCATGTTCTCTATCTCTCAAGGGGCGATCGCCCCAGCTTTTCTCAACCGCGCTGCCTAGTAGTAGCAGAGCCCAACAGCGCGCTCACCCTGGTGGAAACCTTTGCCTGCCTGGATGCAGGAACCTACCTCAGCAATTCCGTCACGGAAATCTGGGTGGAGGAGAATGCCGGGGTCAACCATGTGCGCCTGCAGCAAGACAGCGAGACAGCGTTTCATCTGAGCCGTACAGTGGTGAACCAAGCTCGGAGCGCTCGTTATCGAGTTCATGACATCAGCCTCGGAGCCGCCCTGTCGCGCCGGAATTTAGATGTATTCCACAGCGGCGAGCAGGTGGAAACCCTCATGAACGGGCTGACCATGATCCAAGGTAAGCAGGTAGCCGACACCCATAGTTTGATCAACTATGCCAAGCCCTACGGCAGCAGTCGTCAACTGCATAAATGCATTGTGGACGACAAAGCCCACACCATCTTCAACGGTAGGGTGAATGTACCCCAGGCAGCCCAGTTAACCGATGCTGCTCAGCTAAACCGATGTTTGCTGCTATCGCCCAAGGCTCGGGTAGACACCAAACCCCAGCTTGAGATCGTGGCTGACAACGTCAAATGCACCCACGGAGCCACGGTTAGCCAGCTTGAAGCCGATGAAGTATTTTATCTGCAAAGTCGAGGCATTGATGCTGAAAGTGCCCAATCGTTGTTGATCTATGCTTTTGCCTTTGAGATTCTCGGTAAAATTCCTGTTGAATCGGTTCAGAAGCGTCTATCGCAGTTCGTTTCCGCCCACGCTCGTTAAGTCCTTCCACCGCATGTCCCTATGACTCTTACCCAGGAACGCACCCTCGCTGCCAAGCTCCGCCCCGACTTCCCGATTCTGCACCAGCAGGTGCATGGTCATCCGTTGGTGTATCTTGATAATGCCGCAACTTCCCAGAAGCCGATCGCCGTACTGGAGGCCCTGCAGCACTACTACCAGTTCGATAACTCCAATGTGCATCGGGGCGTGCATACCCTGAGTGCGCGGGCGACGGATGCCTATGAAGGAGCCCGAGATAAGGTGGCAGCGTTTGTGAATGCTGCTCATCGCGAGGAAATTATCTATACTCGCAATGCATCGGAAGCGATCAACCTCGTAGCCTATGCCTGGGGTATGACAACCCTAACGGCAGGGGACGAAATTATTCTGTCGGTGATGGAACACCACAGTAATTTAATTCCCTGGCAACTGGTAGCCCAGCGCACGGGGGCTGTGCTGAAGTTTGTGGAACTGACGGAGACCGAAGAATTTGACCTTGACCACTATCGCAGCCTGATCTCCGATAAGACCAAGCTGGTGTCGGTGGTGCATGTGTCTAATACCCTGGGCTGCATCAATCCGGTCAACGAAATTGTGCAAATAGCCCACCAGCACGGTGCGCGGGTGTTGATCGATGCTTGTCAGAGCGTGCCCCACATGGCCATTGACGTGCAGGCCATGGACTGTGACTGGCTGGTGGCGTCAGGACATAAAATGTGTGCGCCTACGGGCATTGGCTTCCTCTACGGTAAGCGTGACCTCTTGCGCCAAATGCCGCCATTCCTCGGTGGTGGGGAAATGATCGCCGATGTCTTCCTCGACCATGCCACCTATGCTGATGTGCCCCATAAGTTTGAAGCCGGGACGCCTGCGATTGCTGAAGCGATCGCCCTGGGAGCCGCGGTAGACTACCTGACCAATATCGGCATGGACGCCATTCATGCCTACGAGCAAGAGCTGACAGCTTACCTGTTTCAACAGTTAGCAATCCTGCCCGACGTGCGCATCTATGGCCCTCAACCCCAGGCCGATGGAGCAGGACGGGCCGCCCTAGCTGCCTTCACCACCGGGGCCGTCCATCCCCACGATCTATCTACTATTTTGGATCAGGCCGGTATTGCCATCCGCGCCGGACATCACTGCACCCAGCCGCTGCATCGTCTGGTAGGCGCTCAGTCTACGGCACGGGCTAGCCTGTACTTCTACAACACCCGCGATGAAATTGATGCCTTCGTCGCGGCACTCAAGGAAGCGATCGCCTTCTTCGGCGAGATCTTTGCCTAGGAGTGTACTGTGACCAAGCAGGCAAGTTCCTCATCCTTCCACATTGGCTGTGCCGTGTGGGCCTATCGTGACTGGGTGGGCGACCTGTTTCCCCTGGGTAGCCGTACCCAGGATTTTCTGGCGCTCTACAGTCGTCGCCTCACGGCCGTGGAAGGCAACACCACCTTCTATTCCACCCCCGACGCTGCCACGGTACAGCGCTGGCATGACGAAACGCCGCCGGGCTTTCAGTTTTGCCTGAAACTGCCGCGCACCATCACCCATGGGGGATTGCTCACACCTCAACTACCAGATGCGATCGCCTTCCTAGACCGGATGCAGCTCCTCGGCGATCGCCTGGGCCCTTGCTTTGCCCAACTGCCGCCCAGCTACGGTTCCCAGTACCTCAGTGATCTAGCCAACTTTCTCCAGGGTTGGCCCCGCGATCGCGTTCCCCTTTGCCTGGAAGTGCGGCACATGGGCTGGTTTCGCGACCCCCATGCCCAGCAGCTCAATGATCTGCTGCGATCGCATCACGTGGGACGCGTGCTGCTGGATACCCGCGCTATTTATGATGGTGACGATGATCCCCAGGTTCATTCCGAACGGAAAAAACCGCCGGTGCCGCTGCAGCCAGTGGTCACCAGCGATCGCGTCATCATCCGCTATATTAGCCATCCCGACCTTGATCGCAATCAGGACTACCTAGCAGAATGGGTACAGCACATCGGCCATTGGCTGCAGGCGGGTCAGCAGGTCTATTTCTTTGCCCACTGCCCATTGGAGGCGCGATCGCCCCGGATTGCCAAACTCATTCAGCATGGCCTGGAACGGTCTGGCGTAGCCGTGCCGCCCCTACCCTGGGATCACGTCCAGCAAACTCAGCAGCTTAGCTTATTTTGATCAGAATATCTTACTCGTCAACCTTCTTGCGCAGCGCCTTGATCTGACCGCGTTTCGTCTTGCTGTCTAGTCGCTTTTTCTTAGCATTGCGAGACGGTTTGGTCGGTTTGCGCTTCTTGGGTGTAACCGTCACGCTTTTAATCAACGCTTGGAGCCGCTGTAGGGCATCATCCTTATTTTGCTCTTGAGTACGGTGCTGCTGAGCTTTGATGATGATCAGGCCATCTTTGGTAATTCGTTTGTCGTTTAGATTGAGCAATCGTTCTTTATACAGAGGCGATAGAGACGATGCCTGGATATCAAACCGTAGATGGATAGCGGTGGCAACCTTGTTGACATTTTGCCCGCCTGCTCCCTGCGACCGCACCGCACTGAGGTCAATTTCGCTGAGGGGAATGGCGGTGCGGTTAGTAATCTGCAACATGGTTAAGGATGAACCGATTTCGGCTGAACTGCACGGGTGTTCCGACTCATCACCATTCCCCTGCGTGAGAGGAATGGTGATATCTCAGAGGATGTTGGTCGGAACGTAGGACTAGCCTACCACCAGCGTAGCTCTAGAAGCCCGCGCTGGGGACGACTGAGTTCTTCTTCCGTGAGCCATTCCATGGGCTTGTAGGTGCCAAACACCCGATCCCACCAGTCTACGGCTAAGCCAAAATTGTGATGCCACATGCCGTACTTGTGGTGGACATAGTGAACCGGCATGGTCATCCAAAAACACTTGGTCGGGTTTTCGTGCTGAAGTTGATGGGCATAGGCCGAAAAGGCCGCAAAGGCGATCGCCCCTAGAGCCCAACCAAGACCTGCTGACCGCGATACCAAAAACATCGGCAGAATAGCGATCGCACTGCCCAAGAGATAGTCACGAAATTCCCAAACAACGCCCTGCCCTTCATTGCGGCGATGGTGATCGCGGTGACGTCCGCCAATCCGTTGAGAGACGTGCATTAGGCGATGCATCCAATATTCAATCAAGCTGGCCAGGACAAAGGCTCCACAAAAACAAATAATTCCAGCCACCATACTATCTTCTCACCCACAGATTCAAAACGCTGGTTTACAGACGCCTTTCACACCTCAAGCGTTCCATGCCCATCAGATGATCAGGAAGAGCGCTTGAGTCGATCGGCCTATCTATTCTGACACTTTTATCAAATTTTGTTCGTGGTCTCCCATCGGCCAAAAAGCTGAAGATCCCATAAGCAGATAGCCATGGGACGCGATCGCCCGTGGTAGGGTTGATTCCATAGTCGAGAGTTTCACAGGAGAGCTGGTACATGGACGTTAAAGCAGCGATCGCCCTAGAAGCAGGTCAACCCCTCAGCATCGAAACAGTACAGCTTGAGGGCCCCAAAGCGGGAGAAGTGCTGGTGGAAATCAAAGCCACCGGCATTTGCCATACCGATGCCTATACCCTCTCCGGCAAAGACCCCGAGGGACTTTTCCCGTCCATCTTGGGGCACGAAGGGGCAGGGGTGGTGGTTGAGGTGGGGCCAGAGGTGAAAAGCCTCAAGCCAGGCGACCATGTGATCCCGCTCTATGTGCCAGAATGCCGCAATTGTTCCTACTGCCTGAGCGACAAGACCAACCTTTGCCAAGCGATTCGCCTCACCCAAGGGCGCGGCGTCATGCCCGATGGCAGCAGTCGCTTTTCGTTCCAAGGCAAGCCGTTGTATCACTACATGGGCACCTCCACCTTTGCCAACTACACGGTGGTGCCTGAAATTTCCCTGGCCAAAATTCGCGAAGATGCTCCGTTTGAAAAAGTCTGCTACATCGGCTGTGGTGTGACAACGGGGGTCGGAGCGGTGATCAACACGGCCAAGGTGGAACCGGGGGCGAATGTGGTGATCTTTGGCTTGGGCGGCATTGGCCTAAATGTGATTCAAGGCTGCCGCATGGTGGGCGCAAATATGATCATCGGCGTGGATCTAAATTCATCCAAGAAGGAACTAGCTGAAAAATTTGGCATGACTCACTTTGTCAATCCGAAGGAAGTCGAGGGCGACCTAGTATCCTATCTGGTGGAGTTAACCAACGGTGGCGCAGACTATAGTTTTGAGTGCATTGGCAATGTCAAGGTCATGCGGCAAGCCTTGGAATGTTGCCATAAGGGTTGGGGCGTCAGTGTGATTATCGGCGTGGCGGGTGCTGGGGAAGAAATTAGCACTCGACCCTTTCAGCTCGTGACCGGTCGGGTCTGGAAAGGCACAGCGTTTGGTGGCGCGAGGGGGCGTACGGATGTACCGAAAATTGTGGACTGGTACATGGATGGCAAGATCAATATTGATGACCTAATTACCCATGTGTTGCCGGTGGAACAGATTAACGAAGCCTTCGACCTCATGCATCGCGGGGAGTCGATTCGTAGTGTTGTGACGTTTTAACATTCTGCTGTTTCTGCTGATACAGACCAAAATCTGACGAACCACTCCTTAGAGGGCAGTTATCATCATCCCATTCGGCATAGCACTCCCATTTGGGCAGTTATGCATATAATGTTGGGTATAACTGTCCTCCAAGTCCATGATATTCAACTTAAAATCTGGTCAACCACCCTGACTGGAAGTATTGGCAAAATTAAGTCACTGATCAGGCTCAGTAGTGGTTAAGCGGTTTAAGCTACCCGTTCCACCGTATAGCTGAGTGTGAAATATGAACTGCGCCAGGTTTTGTCTTGAGATGTTTCCTTTTCAAACATATGTCGTCTTCTGAAGAATCCAAGATTTATTCTGTTATGCCTCTACAACGAATGGCAGATTGGCATAGCAGGGTGTGGGCACTTTCATCTGTTTTCTATGAGTCAATTCCTGCTAATAAGTCAGGTAAGTTTTTCAATCATCTTCAAGAGATGTTTGAGGTTTACAAGCCTAACGATTTCCTGAGGGATATAAATATTTTTAGCTGCATCTCTGCAATTGGCTTCTATTGTAGAATTTTAGGGCAATTAGATTCTTACAGAAAACCGGAATTTGATGGTTCTATTCGCTCGATAATTAGCACAGATTACGGGAAAGAGAAAGTATATGTGGCTGCAAGAGAAATTGAAGGAATCACCAGAGAAATTGGCTACTCTCTTAAGACTAAGATTGAAAACTATAGCTTCTACGAACCTAAGAAGGAGCACGCTTTTCTAGTATCTCATGCAATCTGCTATGCGCTGGAAGACATTCTTGAGCATCACAAATTTATAAACCCTACGCAACAAGCAGCAATTGAGTTTTATCATGGTTTAATTCGCTTTGTTATTTACTCGGGAACAAAAGATCATAAATTAGTCCCATCTTATGTGACAACAAAATTGGCTAAGTTGCTTAAGCTAATATTAAGCCATCCTGTTGCATTGACCCTTCCTGACATGGACGACCTATGGGGACGAGAATGTCTGAATGAATGTGCACCAGATTTTACTGAAAGTCAAGACACCTATATTAATTTAAGCCAGGATCTAAGTCTTGCAGCAGTTTCAATCCAAGACTTGCTTGATCAGATACAAAAGCAGGGGTTAGCCATTGAGGTTGCTCAAAAAAAAGTGGCTGAGGATATAGCGACCCAAGCACGAAAAAGTCCAATCATGAAAGATAAATTGGTGAAGTGGGGACAATCTCTAGGGGATGAAATTGTAAGTGATGTTGTCATACCAATTTAATTTAAAGGGACATAGAATAGAGGGAGGGTCAATCCTGGAGGATAGAAATGAGTCGTCCATTCAAGCTTGAGATCACTGAGAGCGA
>NZ_JACSWB010000171.1 GCF_016888135.1 Leptolyngbya sp. CCY15150 | reverse complement strand
CAGCCTGCCAAACAGTCTGGGGCTTCATCTCAAGCAGCAACAGCAGTGACAGTTGTAGCCACCCCAAATAGCCTCTACGCCACACTATCTAATGCCTGCTAAGGGCTTTTTGCCCATGTCAGACGTTGCTCTCCTGCTCTTGCCTCTGCCTGCTAGCGATCGCTCTCTCTCTAGCTAGACCGTCTTCATGGAGTCAGAAAGCAAATGAATTGCCATGATCAATCAGTTAAAGTGGCATTTTCTATGACGTTTAAGCGTTCTCTCTGCTGTACAGTTTTTTATTCCCACCCCTCTAGCGATCGCCAATTACCAGAGGCAATGAACCCCGCCCAGTAGTAGGGATGCTGATAGGCTCCGGTGTTGAGCAACTCTTGCTGAATGTCCCGTAAAGACTCGCTGCGTCCGGAACCAGCTAGCAACCGTTCATAGTACCCCTGCATGAGGTCACTGGTGCCCAAATCGTCTACCTTCCATAGGCTCATCAGTTGACTTTCCGCCCCCGCCAGCACAAACGCCCGCCGCAGACCATATACCCCATCGCCATTCACCACATTCCCCAGTCCCGTCTCGCAGGCGGAAAGCACTACCAGTTGCGTACCGAACAGGTTCATTCGGGTGACTTCCTGAGCCGTGAGCACGCCGTCGTCGTTACCATCTGCGAAGTTTGCCCGCTGATTGACGCCGGCAAACACCAACCCCGATCGCAGCAGCGGATTTTCCATATTGCGCGGGGTAGGTACACAGTCGGTTTGAACGGTGGAGATCACCTCAATCGAGGCCGTGCGGGTACCGCCGGGAACAGCCAAGCAGTCTTGGTCTTGCAGGAAAAAGCCGTGGGTGGCTAGATGCAAAATGCTGGGCGCTTGAACTTGCTTAATGGCGGCTTCAGTGGCCTCGGCTCCGTCCCAGCGGGTGGCGTTGGCCAGCAGGGGCAGGATGGCATCCGCTTCCGTTTCGGTGCCGGGGAGGGATCCGAAGGCACTGAGGCTACTAAAGTCGGTGGATCGTTGGGCAGTGAGGACAGTATTCCCCTGACTCGGTGTAGCGCCACGGGATGCCGCAGCTAGCTCCGTCGCCCTATAGTCGGGATTGGCGACAATCACCGGCCCCTGCCCCGGCTCCAGACCGCGATCCATCCGCAGCAGATCGCGGCCGGAGGTGAGGTAGGTGAAGGTGTAGCGCTCTAGTAGGTAACTGTTGCTTTCGTCCATCAGGGCAGCGAAGGGAATCAGGTTGAGGGCACCATCGGGGGAGAGCAGCAGGTGGGTGGCGTCACCAGTGAGGGCGCGAATCGGCTGCATCAGTTGGGCATCCAGGTCACGGGCGATCGCTTGAATGTTGGAGCGGGGGTTGCGCAGGGCATCAAGGAAAGTAAAAACCTGGGCATCCATAGCAGCGGCATCCCCCAAATCCACGGTGCGAATGTCGCCGGAGGGGAAGAGCACATAGGCTGCATAGCGCGGCGCTCCCCATGGGTCTTGCCGGGATGCGGCGGCATCAAAGGGCTCGTAACGCACCAGTTCTACCAAGGCCCCGTCCGCTGGAATCTGCTGCTGCACCGCCTCTAGGGTGACGGGCTGGGTCTCGGTGCGAAAGACAGCACTGGCCCGCGCGAGCTGATTTTGCAGCACTTCGGCTCTGGCCTCTAGAGAGGATACCAGTTCTGCCTGCCCCTCCACGGGTTCACCAAAAAATAAATTAGCCCGCTGGGTGTCGATTTGACGCAATTCATCCAGCAACGCCTGGTTTTCTGGGGTTAACTGTTGTTGCAGGGTAGCGTAGCTTTCTGCTGTGGCATCTAGGACTCGTCCTTTACGGCGGAGTAGCGTGGTCAGCGCCAAGGGAGCCACGTCCGGTGCGTCTTGGAAATTGAGGGAAATAAGGCGATTGGTTTCCCCTGAAAGCGTGGACAGGTAAGCCCGCCGTCGTGCCTCAGAAATGACCGCCAGGGTCAGTTCTAGTTGGGCTTCTCGACTTTCTGCGGCTCGTTCAAGTAGTGGCAGTGCCGCTGCAGTATTTTCCTGTGCTTGATACAGCGACGCCAGATTATTGAGGCTGAGAGCAACATTGGGATGATTCTCACCCAAGGCAGTTTCATAAATTGAGAGCGAGCGCTGATAAAGCGGTTCGGCCGCCGCGTAATTTCCCTGTTCTTGATACAACCTGGCTAGATTGTTGAAGCTGCTGGCGACATCAGGATGATTCTCATCTAAAGCAGTTTCCAAGATAGAGAGCGATCGTTCATAGAAAGTTGCAGCCTCTTCGTACTTACCCTGGTGAAGATAGACTCTTGCCAAATTGTCGAGACTGACAGCAATACGAGGATGATTCACGCCCAGTACCGCTGTTAGGATAATGAGAGATTGCTGTAAGAGAGGCTCTGCGGTGGCATAATCTCCTTGATCTTGATACAACGATGCTAAATTAATCAGGAGGGTTGCAATATCGGGATGATTTACATTCACGCTCGCTTGGAGAAGAGCCAGTGATTGCTGGTAACTAATTTCAGCAGCAGCATAATTCCCTTGGTCTTGATACAAACCTCCTAGGTTATTAAGGACTCTGGCCATATTGGGATGATTAGCTTGAAAGGCCGTTTCATAAATGAAGAGTGAACGCTGGTAGAGCAATTCTGCAGAGATGTAATCACCCTGGTCGTGATACAAAGTTGCTAGATTATTCAGGATGCTTGCAACCTCAGAATGATTGCTTTCGAAAGTAGTTTCATAAATCGAGAGCGAGTGCTCTAAGAGGGGTTGAGCGGCAGCGTAATTTCCCTGATCCAGATACAAGTTAGCCAGATTATTAAGACTGGTGGCAACATCGGGATGATTTTCGCCTAGGGCGGTTTCTCGAATAGCGAGCGATTGCTGAAAGAGCGGTTCGGCCGCCGCGTAATTCCCCTGCGCTCGATATAACTCTGCCAGATTATTGAGGCTGGTGGCGACATAGAGATGATTCTCACCCAGCGCCGTTTCTCGGATGTCTAAAGCTTGTTGGGCTAAGGGAATCGCTTCATCATATTGTCCCTGTTGATAAAGCTGAATCATTTGTTGATCCAACCGATTTGCCTCTTCCAAGGCAGCAGCTTGCTCGGTCGTCAACGTCTGAGCCACCGACGACGACATCCGCCCTACCCCTATCCCCATCGGAGCCACCAGCGCCACCGCCATCACCACCGCCGCCATCCGTCGGCGGGCAGCTCCCCGCAACAACAGCGAAAAAACACCCCAATCCCTTGCAGGACGGGATATCGGTAGAGCAGGCATCCGAGAACGAGAACAACGCATCGCAGATCAGTCCTATCAAGTTAGAGGTCAACGCCCCTATATAGTCCCCATAGTCCCCGACCCCACCCAGGTATGCAAGATTGAAACCATTAGATTTTGCACAAGTTCAGGTCAGTGACCTCAAACATCTCCCCACTGTTGCAGGCTAGAATTCGTCAATCTATACTCTCCTGTACTGGAAACTGAAGTTTCATCCCCTTCTATCCCAAACATTTCTATCCCAAACTATTGATTATTCACATCCTGTATGAGCCTGCAACAATAGAACAATTGGAAGCTATGCTAGAGGCTCATCGGTTTTACATCAAAACCGTCGTCGATATCCGTCTAGAAATTTTGGCGGGGGGTGGAGACATGCACTCCGATTGTGAAGTTACATTGCTAGATAATGGCAGTTATCAGGATGATCTTTGGGGTGCAAGCTGGAATCCCGTGACCCAAGATATCCTTTATGAATCAATGGTCAACCTTCGTCCACGTTAAAATCGCTCCATGCAAATTCTGGACGCTGCAGTGCGCCAGCAGGTTCGAGACATCATCGACAGATTGCTAGGAAGACTATGAATCATTGGAGTCCTGAAGACCTTGCCTTTCGCTGTCAACGCCTCTCACTGCGGCTAGAAATGCTGGCACAAACCTTCTCCCAGCTCGCCACATTGAGTGAAGAAGACACCGCTGCCGATGAAGCACTGACCACCCTACGCCAGGTAAAGGCATGGGTTGAACTAACTGCGATGGATTTGAACATCGATCAAGCCTTTGAATTAGCCCAGATCCAACGGCAACTCTCTCGCTGGCATCTGCATTGGGACGAGACTTGGGCTACAGATTCCCAGCGCCAAGTCATAGCTCGCCGCGCTCAAACTTGGGCTGAGCAACTGCGGCAGATCGCTGGTGTTCTGGTTTAGGATGATCGCTATACCCTTGGATGCCGAGATCCCCTGCCTATGAGTAATGCGATCACACCATCCTCCATCGCGTGCTGGGAGTCTTGTGAGCGATCGCACCACGAATCTAGCTGCTGAACAGCTCAAAGGCAACCCATAACGCAGGCACCTTCAATCCTCATTTCTTTGATGATTTCGATGATTTTGCATGGATTTGCACCTGGCTAGTACATACCCTCGATCGCTTCAGCACTATGTCAGTCCAGAACCCCATCCCATAAAGTACAGACAACCATCAACCATTCATTAGCGGCTCAACAAATCCGTATCCAGTACAGCTCAACGACTGTTGGGGCGACTCGCTAAAATGATGCGATCGCTATAGCCCCAGTCACGCAACCTTTCTGCTGTAATGACAAATAGCGTGGCACGGTTTCTGCTTTTCTTGAAACACGCTCTAGGGGCTTAATCTCAAACATCAACAGCAGTGCCAGTTGTTGCCAGCCCAAATGCCTCTACTCCACACTATCTAATCAATCCAGTTGAATGCCCACCTCTTGCTACAGCCTCCACCCACCCATGCTATCCCGTCACCCACTACACAACGGCCGGACGTTCCAGCAACACCCAGCACAGATGAGACGTGATGGCTTCTCATTCATCTAACGACTCAACACTGCGGGGGGCGATCGCTGCATCGGGCAGCGGCTGAAGCTCCCAAGACTTGGTTAGGTCTCTGTCTCTTGGCACCTCGGATGATGGGAACACCTGCATGAGTGCTTTTATGGATACAACGACACAAAACACTCATGCCATCATGGACGACATCGTGACGCTTCGCATCCAACTCGCTGCGATCTCGTCCCAACTTCAACCGCTCAAACCAGCCTTCTTTGATACCTGTGCAGAGCTCGATAGGACGCCACTCAAACTCGACTCGGCTGTTATTTCTCGCACGTTAACGGTTGGACAGTGGGACTACCCAGAAGACCCTGAAAGGCTTACTATATATCAATTGCAGATCTCTAGAATGTTGAGCCCTTGATGCATGATTCTTGCACTCTTCGGTTCAAGTCTTAACCACGGCAATCGCCTATACCCTACTATTCACAACACGTCTGGAATTTAATAGCTATTTAGGGCTTGCTGAAAAAAGGGAAGCTTCCTCCGTGCAGCATGATTTCTATCTATTCTGACCTGCAGACACCACCACCGATAGATAACCTCAAGCCCTAGACCGTACAGTCACGTTGCCCAGCACCCTCCAAACCGCGTCTAAACCATCTCACCACCGACCAGATCCACACCAAAAGCCACAACAAGACGTGGCGGCGCTGGCGAGACAGCGGCGGTTTACGGCGATCGCTCTGGGGTTGGCTGGGGCGACTGATGGCGATTCGTGGCGGTGAGACAAAACCAAGCGAACGAGTCCACCGAGGGCGGGGGCAATCGCTCTGTAAGTGCTGGGGTTAGCGTCCCGACCGGAACTGCCGCTGGGCGACGGCGGATGGCACGGCGAGACGACCGGAGCTGCCCAGCGAGCGCCAACGACACGGAACTATCGGAACGGTCGTAGCAGCCTAGCGAGCGAGGCAACTAGAACAATAGACGATTTGCTTTTCCATCGAGAGATTCTCCTTCTCCTCAGCCTACTGGGACTGCTGCCCAAATGCTGTAGAGTGCGGTGATTAAACAGGCTCTTACTCCAGCGCCTGATCCCAAAAAACGGCCTCTACCTTGTGCCCATCTAGATCACGCACAAAGCAGCCGTAGTAGGGCTCACCATATTCAGATCGACCACCGGGAGCGCCTTCGTCAATACCTCCAGCGGCCAGTGCTGCTTCATAAAAAGCCTGGACGGCCTCTTTAGTCGGAGCAATAAAACTGACATGGGTGCCATTGCCAACCGTTGCGGGCTGGCGATCCAATGGGATGACCACCCAAAATTCAGGATACTGCTTGCCGTAGGCTATGGCCCCCGGATGCTCCATCAGTCGCTTGCACCCTAGGGTTGATAACACCTGGTCGTAGAATGCGATCGCCCGATCGAAGTCATTGGTGCCAATCGAGATATGAGAAAGAATGCTGGGATTGTTATCCATGACTGAATCCTCCACATGGGCAATAAACAGGTACTTGCAAAACACAGGTAGCAACGATAGTAGCGAGTTGCCGCTAACCCCCTACAAGACTAGTGCAATTGTATTGTACAGGATTCGGTAGTTTCATCGTTGAACCAGAAGGCACTGCCTGTTGCCTTCTGGCAGTCTCGACAGTGGCAAAGTCCCGCCGAAATGGGTTCGGCCGAGCATTTGGTAATTGCTCAACTGAATAGCCAATCGGTCTGATGTGAGGTAAGAGCACGCAAAATGGCATCAAAGGCAGACATGCCCTGACACTTTGCGGTGTTGACCAGCGATCGCACTTGAGCAAACAACTCCGCTCCCCAGTCCCAACGAAAGCCATGGGTCACCTTGCGGAAGACGACACTCCAGCGCAACGCCTGCTCACTGGCGTTATTGGTGGGCGGGACGGTCGCATCGGTTAAGAACAGCAACAGATGATCTCGAATCTTCTGATAGCGTTTGAGCAACCGTTGTCCCTCGACCGATTTGGGTTTGAGATTCAAAATCTCCCGCA